>DATLGF010000024.1:0-2986 GCA_035540575.1 Noviherbaspirillum sp. | reverse complement strand
GCTCTACCAACTGAGCTACCGGGCCAAGACGCGCAAGTATAGCAAAGCCGTGAGATTGTGCAAGCATTTCCGCCCGGCAGCGAAAATCGCAGCAGCTATAATGGACCGGTTTTTTCTTGCATTGCCACTTATGCAGCTCGCTTGCGACATTCTGGTCATCGGTGACGGCGCGGTCGGCAAGACCGCCGCGTTGGGGCTGGCCCAGGCCGGCCTCGACGTGATCGTCCTGCGGCCGGGCGCCGCCCGCCCAGCCACCTCCCCGGAGGAATGGGATGTGCGCGTGTATGCGCTCAATCGCGTTGCTCATGACCTGCTGGCCGCGCTGAAAGTCTGGCCTGCGCTCGACACATCGCGCATTGCCGAAGTCGATTCGATGATCGTGTACGGCGACGGGCCCGCCGCGGGCAACCTGGTGTTCGACGCCTATGGCGCGCGCAGCACCGAACTCGCGTGGATCGTCGAGGACCGCAATTTGAACGTGGCACTCGACGCCGCGCTGCGCTTCTCGCCGAACTTGCGCAGCGTCAGCGGCAATGCGACCCGGCTCGAGGTCGACGCAAGCCACGCGGCTGTCACCCTCGACAACGGCGATGTGCTGCGCGCCACGCTGGTCGTCGGCGCAGACGGCGCGAACTCGTGGGTGCGCGGACAGTGCGACATCGATCTCGATTACCGCAGCTACGGCCAGCGTGCGATCGTCAGCAATTTCGCCTGCGAGCATCCGCATCACGGCGCAGCCTATCAATGGTTCTCCGCCAGCGAGGGCATCATCGCGCTGTTGCCGCTGGCCGGTCAGCGCGTTTCGCTGGTGTGGTCGGCGCCGGAAGCACTGGCCACCAGCCTGCTGGAGGGTTCGCTCACCCAGCTTGCCCGCCGCCTGTGCGCGTTGCCTGGCCACCGGCTCGGACGCCTGACGCCGCTGCAGCCGGAGGCGGTCAAGTCCTTCCCGCTGTCGCTGCAGCGGCCGCATCAGATCGTCGCCCCGCGGGTGGCCCTGATCGGCGATGCCGCGCATGTCGTGCATCCGCTCGCCGGCCATGGCATGAACCTCGGTTTTGCAGATGTCAACGAACTGATCCGCCGCATCGGCGAGCGCGAAGCGCATCGCGATTGCGGCGACGAGCGCGTGCTGGCGCGCTATGCGCGCGCGCGCAAGGAAGACATTTTCCTGATGCAGGCGGCCACCGATGGACTGGAGCGCCTGTTCTCCACCGACTTCGAACCGGTTCGGATCGCCCGCAACCTGGGATTGAACTTGGTTAACAAGTTTCCTGTCTTAAAGCGTGCGCTGATCTCCCACGCTCTGGGACGGCGCAGCTGAACACCGCCATTCGTGGCGCAACCGGACACACAATGAAGACACTCATCCGCCTGACCTCTGCCGCGCTGCTGGCGCTCTGTGCCACCGCCGCATTTGCCCAGTCGGGCATCGAAGCCTCGATCAAGAAGACGTTGGAGCCGCGGCTCGGCGAGGGTGTGAAGGTCGACTCGATCACGAGAACCCCATACAGCGGCTTGTACGAAGTGCGCATCGGCAACGACATTTTTTACACCGACGCCAAGGGCGAATACCTATTCCTGGGCCGCATCGTCGACACGAAGAACTTCCAGGATCACACCAAGGCGCGCCTCGATGAGATCAACCGGATCAAGTTCGACGAGCTCCCGTTCGAATCGGCACTGAAGATGGTGCGCGGAAACGGCAAGCGTGTGATCGCCGTGTTCGAGGATCCGAACTGCGGCTACTGCAAGCGCTTCCGCCAGACGCTCAACCAGATGGACAACGTGACCGTCTACACCTTCATGTACAACATCCTGTCCGAGGATTCGGCGGTCAAGTCGCGCAATGTCTGGTGCTCGGCCGACCGCAACAAGGCCTGGGATGACTGGATGCTAAACGGCAAGGTCCCGGCCAGCGCGCCGGCCAACTGCACCGCACCGAATGAAGCGATCCGCGCGCTCGGCCAGCGCCTGAACGTGACCGGCACGCCGACCATCTTCTTCACCGACGGCTCGCGCATTCCGGGTGCGATCGACGCGAAGGGCCTGGAGAGCAAGCTCACCTCCATCAAGTAAGGCAGACCGCATCGTCAAGAAATGCCGCATCGCCTGCGGCATTTTTTTCGCCTGTCGGGTCGGCCGCGTCATTCGGCATCGCGCTCTATAATCGTTTCTCCCCCCGGAAGGAGACGACATGTTCCAGGCGATTCTGCTCAACAAGAACGAAGACGGCACCACCGACGCCCGGCTCACGCAACTCGACGATGACCAGCTGCCACAGGACGGCGACGTCACGGTCGAGGTCGCGTACTCGACGATCAATTTCAAGGATGCGCTGGCCATTACCGGCAAGTCGCCGGTGGTGCGCAAATGGCCGATGGTGCCCGGCATCGATGGTGCCGGCAGGGTCGTCGAATCGACGCATCCGGACTGGAAGAGCGGCGATGGCTTCATTCTCAACGGCTGGGGCGTCGGCGAAGTGCACATGGGTTGCCTCGCGCAGCGCGCACGGCTCAAGGGAGACTGGCTCATTCCGCTGCCGGCCGGCATGAATCCGCGCACGGCGATGGCCATCGGGACCGCGGGCTATACCGCAATGCTGTGCGCAATGGCCTTGCGCGAGCAGGGCGTCGAACCCGGCAGCGGCGAGATTCTCGTCACCGGCGCCTCCGGTGGAGTCGGCAGCGTCGCGGTGGCGATACTCGCGAAGCGCGGTTATCGGGTCGTCGCGTCGACCGGCAAGCTCAATGAAGCCGAGTACCTGACATCGCTGGGCGCGGCCGAGGTGATCGATCGCGCGCAACTGTCGGCCCCGGGCAAACCGCTGCAGAAGGAACGCTGGGCCGGCGTGGTGGATGCGGTCGGCTCGCACACGCTTGCCAATGCGATCGCCCAGACCCGCTACGGCGGCGCTGTTGCCGCATGCGGCCTCGCCCAGGGCATGGATCTGCCGGCCTCGGTGGCACCCTTTATTCTGCGCGGCGTC
>DATLGF010000023.1:0-6387 GCA_035540575.1 Noviherbaspirillum sp. | reverse complement strand
TCGATCTGCTGCAGCGCCAGCGCGGCATCGAGGTCACGCGCACGGGCGGCCGCGGCGCGAACGCCTCGGTCTTCCTGCGCGGCGCCGACAATCGCCAGAACATCGTGCTGGTCGATGGCGTGCGCGTGGGTTCGGCCACCTCCGGCGGGGCGAACTGGTCCGCCATTCCGCTGGCCCAGATCGAACGCGTCGAAGTCGTGTTCGGGCCGATGAGCAGCCTGTACGGTGCCGACGCAATGGGCGGCGTGATCCAGATCTTCACCAGGCGCGGCGAGCCTGGCGTGCGCGCGAACGCGTCGGCCAGCGCAGGCAGCCACGACACGCGCATCCTTGATGCAGGCATATCGGGCGCCTCCGGGCGCCTGCGTTTCGCGGTGGCAGCGGCTCACGAGGAGTCGGACGGATTCTCGTCGAAGAAGCCCGGCGTGCTGTCTGGATTCAACCCGGATCGCGACGGCTACAGGAAGGAAAGTGCCAACGGCAGCGTCGGTTTCGAGCTCGCCAAAGGGCACGAGATCGGCGCATCCTTCTTGCGCAGCCGGCTCTATACCGAGTACGACAACACAGCCACGCTGAACGACCACCAGGTGCAGCACGTCGAGACCTATGCGCTGACTTCGTCCAACCGCATCACTTCAAGCTGGAACAGCCGCGTGCAGCTGGCGCGCGCGTACGACAAGGGCAGCAACTACACGACCACCGTGTCGCGCTTCAATACACGCCAGAACCATCTGTCCTGGCAGAACGACATCCAGTTCGGCAAGGACGACCTGGTGCAGCTGATCGTGGAGCGGCGCGAGGAAGAGGTCGATTCGACCACCACCGCGCTGAACCGCACGCGCAGCACCAATTCCGTCGCGGCCGCCTACCAGTTGAAGCGCGGCGCCCACCTCGGCAGCCTGATCGCGCGCAACGACAACAATTCGCAGTTCGGCTCGTTCGCGACCGGTTCGATCGGCTACGGCTACTGGTTCACCGATGCGCTGCGTGCCAATGCCTCGCTCGGCACCAGCTTCCGCGCGCCGACCTTCAATGAGCTGTACTTCCCCAGCTTCGGGTTTGCGGGCAACGCGCCGGAGCGCGGGCGCAACATGGAGGTGGGATTGCGCTACGACACCGGCGCCACGCGCATCACCGCGTCCTGGTACCGCAACAGGATCCGCGATCTGCTGGTCACCGCGCGGCCATGCCCGGTGCCGGGCTTCGGCACCAGTTGCTCGTACAACGTCAACGAGGCGATTCTGACCGGCGTATCGCTCGGCGCCAGCACGCGCCTCGGCAACTTCGTGTACCGGGCCACCGTCGACCTGCAGGACCCGAAGGACGAAACCACCGGTCTGCGCCTGGCACGACGCGCGCGCGCCCACGGTACGCTGGGTGTGGAGTACGATACGAACGCCCTCGGAGGACCGCTGGTCGCCGGGATCGAGGCCGTGCTGTCGGGCAAGCGATTCGATGACACCAGCAACCTGAACCGCCTGCCGGGCTACGGGCTGGTGAACCTGCACGCGAGCTACGAGTTCGCGCGCAACTGGACCGTGTTCGGCCGCTGGAACAACGTGTTCGACAAGGATTACGAACTCGCGCGCGGCTATGCGACCGAAGGGTCGGCGGTGTTCGTCGGCATCAGGTATGCGATGCGCTGAGGGCCGCGGCAGTCGTGGTGCCGAAGCCCTTTCCGCTGGCGGCCGCAAGGCAGTAAGGCTGCAAGGGGACGAGGGCTGCGATAGCCGCGCGGCGCACGCGTCGACGCAAGGATTCTTACAACCAATGCACATCCCCACTCCCATCAGCTCCGTTCACCATGCGCGTCCGGTCGATGTGCGCCGCCGCACGCTGCGCATCGTCGGCGCGCTCGCTGCGGCTTCGCTTGCGGCGGTGCTGTTTGCCTGCTCGATCGGTTCGGTGCCGCTGACCCCGGGTGAGCTGCTGCAGGCGGCTGGCGCATTGCTGGGCTTTTCCGACGTGAGCCTGAATGCGACGCTGCTCGAACTGCGCCTGCACCGCGCCTTGGTCGCGTTTGGTACTGGCGCCTCGCTCGCGCTGGCCGGCGTGATGATGCAGGCGCTGCTGCGCAACCCGCTCGCCGATCCCTATGTGCTGGGCATTTCCAGCGGGGCGGCGGTCGGCGCGCTTGGTGCGATGCTGTTCGGCGCGCTGGCCTGGGTGGTCGATGCCGCCGCACTGGGTGGAGCGGTGATCGTGTCGGCGCTGTTGTTCCTGCTTGCCCAGCGCGATCTGCGCGGCGGCCTGCCTAGCGACAGCAACGCCACGTCGCTGTTACTGACTGGCGTGATCCTCGCCGCAGGCTGCGGCGCGCTGATCACGCTGATGCTGTCGATCGCGCCGGACAACCGCCTGCGCAACATGGTGTTCTGGCTGATCGGCGACTTGTCCGGCGCGCAGTTGCGCTGGATGCCATGGCTCGTACTTGGTCTCGCCGTGCTGTATGCGCTGCGTTCGGCGCGGGGCATCAACCTGATGGCGCAGCACGCCGAAGGAGCATGGACGCTGGGCATCAGGGTGTCGGCTTTGCGGCAGGGCTTGTTTCTTTCCGGCGCCGCGCTTGCCGCGAGCGCCGTCACCAGCGCCGGCAGCATCGGCTTCGTCGGCCTGATCATTCCGCACGCGTGCCGGTTTGCGTTCGGCCCCGATCATCGGTTGCTGTTGCCGGCCGCCGCGCTGGCGGGGGGCGGTTTCCTGGTCCTGGCAGATACGCTCGCGCGCACGATCGTCGCGCCCCAGCAGTTGCCGGTGGGTGTGATCACCGCGCTGATCGGCGTGCCGGTATTCCTGATGCAGTTGCACCACATCCGCAAGAAATGATCACCGTAAAAAAACTTGATCTCTCCGTCGGCGCGCGCACCCTCGTCACCGGTCTCGACTGGCAGGTCCGGGCCGGCGAGTGCTGGAGTGTGATCGGCCCGAACGGTGCGGGCAAGAGCACGCTGCTGCGTACCGTTGCCGGCCTGCGCGAGTCCGACGGCGGCACGGTTGAGCTGCTGGACAAGCCGCTCGCGTCCTGGCCGATCGAGGAACTGGCGCGCCAGCGGGCGCTGTTGCCGCAGGGACGAAGCGACGCCTTCGCCTACAGCGTGATCGAAACGGTGCTGACCGCGCGCCACCCGTACCACAATGCGCATTACTGGGAATCCGACGACGACTACAGGATCGCCACATCCGCGCTGCAGGCGCTGGAAGTCGACCATCTTGCCGAGCGCGATGTGCGCACACTGTCGGGCGGGGAACGCCAGCGCGTGGCGATTGCCTGCGTGATTGCGCAGCAGACGCCGCTGGTCCTGCTGGACGAGCCGGCGGCCGCGCTCGATCTCGCACACCAGGTCGCCGTGATGCGCCTGTTCCATGCTCTCGCGCATCGCGAGGGCAAGGCCGTGATCCTGATCAGCCACGACCTGAACCTTGCCCACGCGGTCTCCACGCACGCGCTGCTGCTGATGGGCGACGGCCGCTGGGAGGCGGGCCCTGCACAAGACGTGATGCAGGCATCGCTGCTCGGCGCCTGCCTCGGTCATCCGATCGAGAAAGTCATGCACGGCAACCGTACCCTTTTCATACCCGCTGAGGATCCTGTCCATGTCTGAAGACGCCCTGAACGAACGCCACCGCGCGCGCATGCAACGCAAGAAGGCGCTGGTGGACAGCAAGATCGACGCCGCCACAATTCACACCGGCGTGCTGCTGGTTCATACCGGCAATGGCAAGGGCAAGAGTTCGAGTGCGTTCGGCATGGTCATGCGCGCGCTTGGCCACGGGATGAAGGTTGGTGTCGTGCAATTCATCAAGGGCGCAAAGCCGACCGGCGAGGAGATGTTCCTGCGCCGCTTTCCCGATGAAGTGTCCTTTCACGCAATGGGCGAGGGCTATACCTGGGAGACCCAGGACCGCGAACGCGACGTAGCCGCGGCGCAGCGGGCGTGGACGAAGGCGGGCGAATTCCTGAACGACCCGTCGATCGGGCTGGTCGTGCTGGATGAGCTCAATATCGCGCTGAAATACCGCTATCTCGACGTGGAGCGCGTCGTGGCGGACCTGATGTCGCGGCCCGAGATGCAGCACGTGGTGGTCACCGGCCGCGCAGCGCCGCCGGAACTGATCGAGGCCGCCGACACTGCCAGCGAGATGCAGCTGCTCAAGCATGCGTTCAAGGCCGGCATTGCCGCGCAGCCCGGCGTGGAGTGGTAGACGATGGCAGCGAGCGCCCGTACCGTCCTGATTTCCGCAGTATCGTCCGGCCAGGGCAAGACCACGGTCACCGCCGCGCTTGCGCGCAAGTTTGTGCGTGGCGGCCGGCGCGTGAGGGTATTCAAGACCGGCCCGGATTTCCTCGATCCGATGATGCTCGAACGCGCCAGCGGCAGCCCGGTGCACGTGCTCGACCTGTGGATGGTCGGCGAGGAACGCTGCCGCGCGCTGCTGGCGCAGGCGGCGACCGAAGCCGACGTGATCCTGATCGAGGGCGTGATGGGTCTGTACGATGGCACGCCATCGTCCGCCGACCTTGCGCGCGCGTTCGGCGTGCCGGTGCTGGCGGTGCTGGACGCCTCCGCGATGGCGCAGACCGCGGGTGCGGTTGCGCTCGGCCTGCGCGACTACGGGCCGGTGCGGCTGGCCGGCGTGATCGCCAACCGCATCGCCAGCGAACGCCACGCCCAGATGGTGGCAGAAGCGATGCGCGACATTCCGTTGTTCGGCACGCTGTTGCGCCAGGATGCCTCGCTGCCGGAACGTCACCTCGGCCTGGTGCAGCCCGGCGAAGTGGCTGAACTCGATACGCTGCTCGATGCGCTCGCCGATGCGCTCGTCCTGGACCCCGGTGCCTGGGAGGCGCTCGAGCCGGTCGTATTTACTGCGGCTTCGGCCGCCGCGCCGGCCGACAGGCCGCTCAACGGCCGCACCGTCGCGATCGCACGCGATGCCGCGTTCGCCTTCCTTTATCCGGCCAACATCGACTGCCTGCGCGACCTCGGCGCAACCGTCGTCTACTTCTCGCCGTTGGCCGACGAGGGCGTTCCGGCCGGATCCGATGCGGTTTACCTGCCCGGCGGTTATCCCGAACTGCATGCAGCTCGACTGGCCCATGCTGATCACTGGAAGTCGTCGATGCGGGAGACGCATGTGGCGGGAGTGCCCATCCTTGCCGAATGCGGAGGGATGATGGCGCTGGCCGAACATCTGGTCGACACTGGCGGACACCGCTGGCCGATGGCCGGGCTGCTCAATGGCACGGTCGTCATGCAGAAGCGCCTTGCGGCCATCGGCGGGCAGGGCTGGGATACTGCCTATGGCTGCCTGCGCGGGCATGCCTTTCATTATTCGCGCTTCGAGACCGACGAAGCCGAGTACGCGCGCACGCGGCGACATCCGGCCGGCGGGGACGGCGAGGCGATCTACCGCAAGGGCAGCCTCACCGCATCGTATTTCCACAGCTACTTCCCGTCCTGTCCGCAGGCGGTGGCGACCTTGTTGGGCGGGGGATCGCCATGACCCGCACGCTGGTGCTCGGCGGAGCCCGCTCGGGCAAGAGCGTGCATGCCGAGCGACTGGCGCTGGCCGGCGGCAAGCAATGCATCTACCTCGCCACCGCGCTGGCGGGCGATGCCGAAATGGCTGCGCGCATCGCGCATCATCGCGCGCGCCGCGACGCGGGCTGGATCACCGTCGAGGAGACGCTTGCGCTCGGCGATGCGCTGCTGCGGTGGTGCGCGGCGGACCGCGTGGTGGTCGTCGACTGTCTGACACTGTGGCTGTCCAACCTGCTGTTTTCCGGCGCCGAGGCCTTGCCCGAGCATGGCGTCATCGATCCGCCGCCGGCGTTCGGTGCGCAACGTGATGCGCTGCTGGACGCGCTGGAGCAGGTGCGCGGGGACCTGATCCTGGTTTCGAACGAAGTCGGCCTGGGCGTGGTGCCGGCCGGGGCGGTGTCGCGCTGGTTCGTCGACGAGGCAGGCCGTCTGAACCAGGCCGTGGCGGCGCGTTGTGACAAGGTGGTGTTCGTCGCCGCCGGCTTGCCGCTGGTTCTGAAGGGCGATCCGTGCTGAGCGGTCTGGGGCTCGAATGGATGGCCGCTTTGCTCGTTGCCGGCGTGGCGATCGACTTGCTGCTCGGCGAGCCGCGCCGCTGGCATCCGCTGGTCGGCTTCGGCAATGTTGCGGCGTGGATCGAGCGGCGGCTTAACCGGGCTCCCGCTGGCGATGCCGGACCGCTTGCGTTTCGCACGCTGAAAACCCGGCTGACGGGATTTGCCGCATGGGCGCTGTGCGTGATCCCGTTCGTTGCGCTGGCGGCGATCGCAATCGAAGCCGCCGGACCACCCGCATCGCTCGTGATGCACCTGCTCCTGCTATACGCCTGCCTCGGCCTGCGCAG
>DATLGF010000022.1:0-9661 GCA_035540575.1 Noviherbaspirillum sp. | reverse complement strand
GTGGTGGCGTCGGAAGTGCGCAGCCTTGCGCAGCGTTCCGCCGCTGCCGCCAAGGAAATCAAGGCGCTGATCGACAACTCGGTGGAGAAGGTCGACACCGGCGCGAGGCTGGTCAACGAGGCCGGCAGCACGATGCACGAGATCGTCGACAGCATCAAGCGCGTGGCCGACATCATGGGCGAAATCACCGCCGCCAGTGCCGAGCAGACTTCCGGCATCGAGCAGGTGAACCAGGCCATTGCGCAGATGGACCAGACCACGCAGCAGAACGCGTCGCTGGTCGAAGAAGCCGCCGCCGCCGCCGAAGCGATGCAGGACCAGGCGCGCCAGTTGTCGCAGGCGGTCAGCGTGTTCCGCATCGAAGCGAATCAGGCCGTGACGTTGGCCCCGGTGGCGCCCAAGCCGGTGCGCCCCGCTGCCGCCGTTGCCGTGCCGTCCAAACCGGTCAAGCCGGCGGTGCCGGCCGCCGCGCCCGGCACCACCGAACGCTCGGTCGCCCCGATCCCGCGCCGCCCTGCCCCGCCGCCGGGCAAGGGCGACGACTGGGAAGAATTCTGAGCCCCATTACGAGCCGTCCGCGAAACGCACGTCAAGCCGGCAACCCCGGGCGAAAACCTCTGCTGAGGGGGTTTTCGCCGGTGCCCGCCTGCACGGACGCAGGGCCCGCCTCGCTCCCGCGCCCGCTCAACGCCTGAAGATCCAGAAAAGCAGCGTCACGACGATCGAGATCACGATGCAGGTGACGATCGGAAAGTAGAAGCTGAAGCCCTCCCGGACGATGTGGATGTCGCCTGGCAATCTGCCGAGCGGCAGGCGCGAAACCCATGGCCAGGCCACGCCTATGATCAGCAGCAGCACGCCGGCGGCAATCAGAACGCGTTGCATGCATCCCCTTTCCATCGATTTCAGATCCACATCCCCAGGAACCATGACCGGTCTTGCCGTTCTATCACTGCATCCGTTGCAACGAGAAGGACAAGACCATGATCAGGATAGCCATCATTGTGGGCAGCACCCGCCCCGGCCGCAAGGCTGACGCCGTCGCCAATTGGGCGTACGAAATCGCCCGCCAGCGCAACGATGCACAGTTCGAAGTCGTCGACATCCAGGATTTCAACCTGCCGCTGCTGGACGAGCCGGTACCACCGTCGATGGACCAGTACAGCAAGCCGCATACCAAGGCCTGGGCGGACTGCATCGGCAGCTTCGATGCCTTCGTGTTCGTTACACCGGAGTACAACCATGGCACCTCCGGCGCATTGAAGAACGCGATTGATTTTCTGTATAAGGAATGGAACAACAAGGCCGCCGGCTTTGTCGGCTACGGCAGCGCCGGCGGCGTGCGCGCGGTCGAGAGCCTGCGCCTCGTGATGGGCGAGCTGCAGGTGGCCGACGTGCGCGCCCAGGTGATGCTGTCGCTGTCCTCGGATTTCGAGAACTACACCACGTTCAAGCCGGATCAGTGCCACGAAGCCACGCTCGGCACGATGCTTGACCAGCTGATTGCCTGGGGCAATGCGCTGAAGACGGTGCGTCAAGCTTAAGCCTGCACTGAATCATTCCTGCGACGTCGCGCGCCTGCATTCAGGATGCGCCGCGCGAGGACATGCTCAGCGCACCTTAAAGCATGCGAAGCTCGAGTTCGCCCAGCAGCAACGGCCGCACCAGGATCGAATAGGTATCCACGTCGAACCGCGGCCGCCCTTTCTGCGCAGGCGCGCGCATGCGCCGCGGCTGGTCGACGGTGCCAAGGTAGAACCAGCGATCGACCACGTGCATCTGGCGCCAGCCCTCGCATCGCTCGATGATGCCGACCGGTCCCGGAAAGGGCCAGGTCACGATGCGCAGGTCCTCCAGCGCGCCGGCCAGCCGCCGCGCGTGGGCGTCGCGCGATTCGCGCCCGACGCACGCGCCGGCGCAGCGTCCGACCTGGCAGGCGAAGCAGGCGCGCCCGGCCTTGGGCGCCGGCTCCACTCCACACAGCACCGGGCATAAGCGCTGCTCCTCGACCAACCGGCGCAGCCGCTCCAGCGCCGCCCGCCGCGTCCCGAACAGGCCGTACAGGCCGTGCTCGGATGCGAAGTCATGGTCGCGTGCATGCACGATCTCCGGCACGCCGTTTGCGATGCGTAGCGCACACATCTCGCGCGCGCGCCGCAGCTTCTTGTTGTGCACCGGCTGCCGGTCCTTGATGAGCCGCGATTCCAGCAGCAGCGCGCCGATCTCGCCGGCGGTGCGATGAAAGTCGATGCGCCGCGTCTGCTGCAGCATGCGCGCCTCTTCCGGCGTGCGAAGGTGCGACAGCACCCGGCTGCGGACGTTGACGCTCTTGCCGATGTAGAGCGGGCGCTCGCGCTCGTCGAGAAAGATGTAGACGCCGGGCGCTGACGGCAGCGCCGCCAGGCTGTCCGGATCGATGTGGTCGGGATAGGTGAACGAGTCGGCCGGGTCCGGTTTGAACAGGCCGACCGAGGTGACGAGAGCGGGCATGCGGCGGAATGCATCGAGATGTTCCGCCATTGATAGCAGAGACGACGCCAAAAAGCGTCGTCGAATTGGCAAGTCAGGCGAGTATGCGCAGTGAATAATCGGTGGCGCGCACGTCCTTGGTCAGGCTGCCGATCGAAATCCGGTCCACGCCGGTCTCGGCGATCGCGCGCACCGTTTCCATGTTGACGCCGCCGGAGGCTTCCAGCACCGCGCGTCCCGCGGTGATGCGCACCGCCTCGCGCATCAGGTCGAGCGAGAAGTTGTCGAGCAGTATGGACGACGCGCCGGCGGCGAGCGCCTGTTCCAGCTCTTCCAGGCTTTCCACCTCGATCTGGATCGATACGCCGGCGTCGAGTGCGAACGCCGCCTTCATCGCCGGCGCGATGCCGCCGGCCGCCGCAATGTGGTTTTCCTTGATCAGGATGCCGTCGTAAAGGGCCAGCCGCTGGTTCTGGCCGCCGCCGACGCGCACCGCATACTTCTGCGCCAGCCGCAGGCCAGGCAGCGTCTTGCGGGTATCGAGGATCGCCGAGCGGGTGCCCGCGATCGCGTCCACATAGCGGCGGGTCGCGCTGGCCACGCCGGACAGCAGTTGCAGGAAATTCAAGGCCGTGCGCTCGGCGGTCAGCAGCGCGCGCGCCGGGCCGTCGATCGTGCACACCTCGGAATCGGCACGCATCATGTCGCCTTCCGCGTAATGCCACTGGATGCGCATGCGCGCGTCGAGCTGCTTCATCACCGCCTCGAACCACGGCGCGCCGCACAGCACGGCCGCCTCCCGCACAACCACCCGCGCCTTGACCTGCTCGTCCTCCGGCACCAGGAGCCCGGTCAGGTCGCCGCTACCAACGTCCTCGTTCAGCGCGGCCTGAATGTTGGCTTCGAATGCGGCGGTCAGTGCGGCATCGAAGGGAGCGAACGGATTCTTGAGCGTGCTCATGCGGGCCCGATTCCCTTGAAGAGTTGTTGTTCTTTCGCCAGGTCGCTGCCCGGACGTACGTTGGCCTTCTGCTTCGCCGCGAAGTCGAGCATGCGGTCGATGCAGGCAAAGGCCTTGCGCCCGATCTCCGGATCGACATGGATTTCGTTGCGTCCGGTCTCGAGCACGTCCGCCAGGTTCTGCAGTCCGTTCATCGCCATCCACGGGCAGTGCGCGCAGCTCTTGCAGGTCGCGCTGTTGCCGGCGGTCGGCGCATCGATGAAGGTCTTGCCCGGCGCGGCCATCTTCATCTTGTGCAGGATGCCGTTGTCGGTGGCGACGATGAATTCCTGCGCGTCGAGCGTGCGCGCCGCCGCGATCAGCTGCGAGGTCGAGCCGACCACGTCGGCCTGGGCGACCACCGCTTCCGGAGATTCGGGATGTACCAGCACCTTTGCGCCCGGATGCTCCTTCTTCAGCAGTTCCAGCTCGATCCCCTTGAATTCGTCATGCACGATGCAGGAGCCCTGCCACAGCAGCATGTCGGCGCCGGTCTTCTTCTGGATGTAGCCGCCCAGATGCTTGTCCGGCGCCCACAGGATCTTCTTGCCCTGCGCATGCAGGTGCTCGACGATCTGCAGCCCGATCGACGACGTCACCATCCAGTCCGCGCGCGCCTTCACCGCCGCGCTGGTGTTCGCGTACACGACCACGGTGCGATCCGGATGGGCGTCGCAGAAGGCGGCGAACTCGTCGGCCGGGCAGCCCAGGTCCAGCGAACAGGTCGCGTCCAGATCCGGCATCAGCACGGTCTTCTCCGGGCTCAGGATCTTCGCAGTCTCGCCCATGAAGCGCACGCCCGCCACCACCAGCGTCCTGGCCGGGTGGTCACGGCCGAAGCGCGCCATCTCCAGCGAATCGGAGACGCAGCCGCCGGTTTCCTCGGCCAGATCCTGCAGATCGGCATCGACGTAGTAGTGCGCGACCAGGACCGCCTGCCTATCCTTCAGCAGGCGCCTGATACGTTCCTTCAGCGCGGCTTTTTCCTGCGGCGACGGCGCTGCCGGCACGCGGGCCCAGGCCGAGGCCGTGCAGCTGGTGCCGGCATCCATGCGCGGCAGTTCAAATTCGACGGGCTTGATTTCTAGAGTTTGCATGGTCTGGAAACGACTCGGCTTGACGGCGTGAAATGCAATGTAACTGGGTGCCGCGACGGCAGATTCAAGGAGGCAGCGAAAAAACTGTACCCGATTGACAGCAATCAATCGCGCGCGTTCTGTTGCGCTCCGATAGAACGGATTGTAATCGCTTGCCTAAACTGCAGTGGTGCGCCTGGCCGGCAACGATTCTTCCGCCACGACAAGCGTCACGCGCACGGCAATACGCCAGAACCCGCGCAACCCGGCGACCATGGAAGACCCTCTCTATCAGGCGCTGTACCGCTTCTACACGGACACGATCCGGCGCAACCTCGGGCTGCGCGGCCACACGCTGCAGATGCGCGTGGAGCTGGCCCGATCGTCGGTCGAGCTGCTCGCTCTGCGCGAAGCGTGGCTGGCCGCCCTGTGGCAGGCGCGCGGCAACGACGTTGCGCGTGCGCTGCGGCACGAGCTCGAGATGCTGCTGCGCCGGTCCCGGCAACCCGCCTAGCGCGGCCCGGCCTTGCGCGGCCCGACCTGGCTACTCGATCCCCTGGCTGGCCAGGTACTCCTCGTAGCCGCCGTGGAAATCGATCACTTCGCCTTCCTTCACCTCGAGGATGCGGCTAGCCAGAGACGACACGAACTCGCGGTCGTGCGATACGAAAATCAGCGTGCCCGCGTACTTGTCGAGCGCGATGTTGAGCGATTCGATCGACTCCATGTCCATGTGGTTGGTCGGCTCGTCGAGCAGCAGCACGTTGTGCCGGCCCAGCATCAGCTTGCCGTACATCATGCGGCCCTTCTCGCCGCCTGACAGCACCTTCACCGACTTCTTCACATCGTCGCCGGAGAACAGCAGGCGGCCGAGGATGGAACGCACGGCCTGGTCGTCGTCGCCCTCCTGGGTCCAGCGGCCCATCCAGTCGGTCAGGTTCATGTCGGTCGCGAACTCCTCGGTCGGATCCTGCGGCATGTAGCCGATGTTCGCGTGTTCAGCCCACTTGACCTTGCCGCTGTCGGGCTCCATGGCGCACGCGGCCGCACCGATGCAGCGCAGCAGCGTGGTCTTGCCGGCGCCGTTGGCGCCGACGATGGCGATCTTCTCGCCCGCCTCAACCATCAGGTTGATGTTCTTGAAGATCGTGCGGTCATAGGACTTGGTCAGGCCCTCCACTTCCACCGCCTGGCGGTGCAGCTTCTTCTCGCCCTCGAAGCGGATGAACGGGTTCTGGCGCGACGACGGCTTGAAGTCGTCGATCTTGATCTTGTCGATCTGCTTCAGGCGCGAGGTCGCCTGGCGCGCCTTGGACTTGTTGGCCGAGAAGCGACGCACGAAATCCTGCAGCTCCGCCACGCGCTCCTTGGCCTTCGCATTGGCGGCGGCCTGCCGCTCGCGTGCCTGCGCGGAAGCCAGCATGTAGTCGTCGTAGTTGCCCGGATAGATCTTCAGCGTGCCGTAGTCCATGTCCGCCATGTGCGTGCACACCTGGTTCAGGAAGTGGCGGTCGTGCGAGATGATGATCATCGTCGAGTTGCGCTCGTTGAGCACGTTCTCGAGCCAGCGGATGGTGTTGATGTCGAGGTTGTTGGTCGGCTCGTCGAGCAGCAGGATGTCCGGATTCGAGAACAGCGCCTGCGCGAGCAGCACGCGCAGCTTCCAGCCGGGCGCAACGTTGCTCATCGGGCCGTTGTGCTGCTCGGTCGGCACGCCCACGCCCAGCAGCAGTTCGCCCGCGCGCGCCTCGGCGGTGTAGCCGTCGTACTCGGCGAACTTGGCTTCGAGATCGGCCGCGCGCATGTAGTCGTCATCGGTCGCTTCGGGGTTCGCGTAGATCGCGTCGCGCTCGGTCATCGCGGCCCACATCTCGGTGTGCCCCATCATGACGACGTCGAGCACGCGCATTTCCTCGAACGCAAACTGGTCCTGGCGCAGCTTGCCGAGGCGCTCGTTCGGATCGAGCATCACGGTGCCGCCGGTCGGCTCGAGATCGCCGCCGAGGATCTTCATGAACGTCGACTTGCCGCAGCCATTCGCGCCGATCAGACCGTAGCGGTTGCCGTCGCCGAACTTGACGGAGATGTTTTCGAACAGCGGCTTGGGGCCGAACTGCATGGTGATATTGGCAGTGGACAGCACGTGCGGAACCTTCCAGGATGAGCAGGGTGCCCGAATGCCGCCGTTGCGAAGCGGCCTGACCGTGTCGGCGGGCCCTTTGGCATTCCCTTTTGGCATTCGGGAAAACCGGGCATTTTATCACCCCGGTCGAGCAGCTTCAGCCCTGCAGGATCAGCTTGCGGGCCGACATGAATGCCGCGGCAGCCCGTTTCAGCGCCCCCGCCTCAACCTGCGGGCGGTAGAGCTGGCCGCCAATGCCGAAACCGGTGGCGCCGGCGGCGACATACGGCGCCATCTGCTGAGGCGTGATGCCGCCCACGGGGAACAGCGGCGTACCGGGAGGCAGGATCGAGCGGATCGACTTCACCGCCGCCGGTGGAATCATTTCCGCGGGAAACAGCTTCAGCCCCTGCGCGCCGGCACCCAGCGCCGAATAGGCTTCGGTCGGCGTGGTGACCCCGGGCATCGCTATCATGCCGGACTTGACCGCGTGGGATATCACTTCGACCGCGCAATGAGGCGACACGATCAGCCGCCCGCCGGCCGCGCGCACCGCTTCGACATCTTCGATGGTGAGCACAGTGCCGGCGCCGACCAGCGCATCGTCCGGGGCGATGCGCAACAGTTCGCGCATGGCTTCTATCGCCTGCGGGCGGTTCAGCGGCACCTCGAGGATGCGAAAGCCGGACTCAAACAGGATGCGTCCGACCTCGGGTGCTTCGGCCGGCGTGAGCCCGCGCAGGATCGCGACCAGCGGGCATGGTGAAGGTTGAAAGAGTTCCATATCCGTCAACGCGGCAGCCCGGCAAGAATGCGCAGGGCCGCCAGATAAACCTCGTCGGGCTCCCAGGTACGCGCGGGAATGCCGAGCAGCTCGAGTGCGGCCATGTAGCGGCGCGCCAGCGCCGGGCTTCCGACCACCTGCACCGTCTGCGGCATGCCGCTCGGCACGCGCCTGAGGATGTCGTACAGTTCGCTGCCGATCAGCAGGCCCGACAGCCAGGACGTCGTATGGCTGGCCGGCATCGCGTCGGTCACCACCAGCGCGCGGCAGCAGAACGCGAGGTGGCTGAAGCTGCCGTGGCGCGCCGCCTGCAGGCCGGCGGCGAAGGCCTCCGACACCGACTCGTCCGCCTGCGCCACGCGTGCAAGCGTTCCGTGCGTCGTCAGCAACGCATACAGCTCGCCGGTCATGTAGGTGAAGAACTCGACGATGCGCCCGTTGTCCACGTTTGCCCACTTGCTGTGCGTGCCCGGCAGCAGGAACCAGCCGGACGCGCCCTGCTCGGCACCGAGCGCGAGCGCGCCGAGAAGCTGGGTTTCCTCGCCACGCATCACGTCCGGCAACCCGTTGGAGTCGACGTGGCTGTAGCCCGGCACGATGCGGCAGCGCAGGCCCTGCGGCGCGTCCGGCACCTCGAAGAGCGCTTCGGCGAGTGCGGTCAGCGGCGCGCTGGTCGACAGATAGGGCACCTGGTGCCAGCCGTTGCGGCTGCCGACCATCCCGGACATGAGCACTTCACCGCGCTCGACCTCGAGCCGGGCGAGCAGCGCCTGCAGCGAGCCACGGTAATCGCCCTCCACGCTTAAGATGCCCATCGCGTCCTCGTGCCGCCGCAGCAGCGCGCCACGCGCGTCGAGCACATAGGCCCGGCGATTGCTCGTTCCCCAATCGATCCCGACGATCAGCTCTGCGCCCATCCGCTATGCCCATCCTCCATCGACAATGAATTCCTGTGCACTGCACATGGCCGCGTCATGCGAGGCCAGAAACAACACCATGCGCGCCACGTGCCAGGGCATCACCCTGCCCTTCAGGCACTGGCTGCGCTCGATCAGCTTCTCGCCCTCTTCGTCGACCCACAGCGCCAGCTGGCGTTCGGTCATCACCCATCCCGGTGTCACCGTGTTCACGCGGATGCCGTACTGGCCGAGATCGCGCGCCAAGCCGCGGGTGAGGCCGGACACCGAGGCCTTCGCGGTCGTGTAGACCGGATAGCCGCCGTTGGCGATATGCCAGCTGGTCGATCCCAGATTGATGATGGAACCTTCACCGCGCCGCTTCATTCCTTCGATCACCGCCTGGCAGGCGAAGAACATCGCGCGCTGGTTGATCGCGATGCAGTTGTCCCAGAACGCCGGCGTGACTTCCTCGGGGCGGTGGCGCTGGTCGTTGCCGGCATTGTTGACCAGCACCTCGAACTCGCCGATCTCGGCTGCGAAATCGGCGATGCTCTGCTGCAGCGCCGCCACATCGCGGATATCGCAAAGATGGAACAAGGGCCTGGG
The DNA here is from genome assembly GCA_035540575.1 of Noviherbaspirillum sp. Taxonomy (GTDB): domain Bacteria; phylum Pseudomonadota; class Gammaproteobacteria; order Burkholderiales; family Burkholderiaceae_D; genus Noviherbaspirillum. The sequence goes on along the minus strand of DATLGF010000022.1, from coordinate 705 downwards.
CCAGCCTTCGCCAGCGATCCGTTCGCACAGCTCGCGGCTGGCCGCGTCGGCGATGTCGACGAAAGCGACCTGCGCGCGTTGCTCGGCGAATGCCATGACGAGCGCCGCGCCGATGCCGGAGCCGCCACCGGTGATGAACACCCGCCTGCCCTCCAGGCTGGGAAAGATCGCCAGTCCGCGTTCCTCGCTCATGCGCTCTCCTGAACTTTCAAACAGCACCCCAATCCATATTGGAGCCCGGAATTTCCGTCCGGCGCACCGATCTCTTTCCGGGACGCACGCATGACATCCCCCCCATCCAAACGCCGCAGCCGCGCCTGGTTCGAAAAGCAGGACCGCGACGGCTTCGTGCACCGCAGCTGGACCGCCAAGCCCGGCTATCCGCCCGACGCCTTCGACGGCCGCCCTGTGATCGGCATCTGCAACACGTGGTCCGAACTCACGCCCTGCAACAGCCACTTCCGCGAGCTGGCCGAATTCGTCAAGCGCGGTGTACTTGAGGCAGGCGGATTCCCGCTTGAGTTCCCGGTGATGTCCCTTGGGGAAACGCAGCTTCGGCCGACCGCGATGCTGTTTCGCAACCTCGCGAGCATGGACGTCGAGGAATCGATCCGCGGCAATCCGATGGACGGCGTTGTGCTCCTGGTCGGCTGCGACAAGACCACGCCCGCGCTGCTGATGGGCGCTGCAAGCTGCGGGCTGCCG
>DATLGF010000021.1:0-12852 GCA_035540575.1 Noviherbaspirillum sp. | reverse complement strand
GGATAGAAGCGCTCCAGCGAGCCTGTCGGCGTGCCGGGCTCGACGCCGAAGATCTGGTACATCGCGCCGTTGGCCCAGTTCACCCTGCCGTTGGGGTTCAGGAAAACCATCCCGAGGATGGCGTTTTCGACGATCGTGTCGCGCTCTTCCAGGCTTTGCTTGAGCCGGTCCTCGAGCGCCTTTCGCGCGCTGATGTCGGTCAGGAAGGACAGCGTGGCCGGCCGGCCCTCCCAGTCGATCATGACGACCGAGACATCCAGCCAGACATATGCCTTCGTGCGCAGATTGTGCAGTCGCACTACGCCGTTCGGCGGCACCGGCTCGCCTTGCAGCCGGCGCCAGTAGCGCTCGGCGGCGGCGGTCTGGTCGTTCGGGTGCAGGGTCGCCGCGAACGGCCGGCCCTGCAATTGTTCGATCGACACGCCGGCCATCTCGGCCGTGCGCCGGTTGGCGAAGACAATCACTCCGTCCTGGATGACCACGATCCCTTCGGTGGCGTTATCGACAACCTGCCGGTGGCGCTGCTCGGACTTCATCAGCGCCATGTCCTGGCGCTGGCGCTCCGTCTGGTCGGAAAGGAAGGCCAACAGCGCCGGACGCCCTTCCCGCTCGATGCGCACGGCGCTCGACTCCACATGGCGCTCCGCCCCGTCGCGGCGCAGGATGCGAAACTGGGCGTGGCGTCCGGAGATCGGCATGCCGGCCATGCTGCGCTGGTAGCGGTCGACTGTCCTTGCCAGATCCTGCGGATGGATCAGGCTGTAGAACGGCTTGTCGAGCAGCTCGTGGTTGTTGTAGCCCGAAAGCTCGGATGCGCGCGGGTTGGCATAGCTGATGCGGCCGTCCTGCACGATGATGATCGCCTCGCCGACGTATTCGACGACCGTCCGGTACAGGTCATTCGAGCGGCTCAGGCTCTTTTGTTCGGCGTCGCGGCGCTGGTCGAGGTCGGAAAAGCTCGCCATGAAGCGGCGCGTGCCGTTCGCCAGCACGAGGGAACGGACGGTGACGAAGGCGTTCAGGCGCGAGCCGTCGGCGCGCGTAAGCGCCCACTCGCTGGTCAGGGCGGAATCCGGGGCGATCGACGCGAGGAAGGCCGTGCCGCGCGCGGCCAGGCTGGGCGGCGCGAGCACGGTCCATGGCCTTCCGTTCAACGTTCCGGGCGCATGGCCGAGCATGTCGCACAGGGCGCCGTTCACCCTGAGCAGCGTTCCCTCGCTGTCCAGAAAGCAGATCCCGGTGGCGCTGGCCTCGAACGCGGCCGCCATCGTTTCGTGGTCCTGGTCGAACAACGGAATGGGCGCGGGCGCCTGCGTCATGCGTTTCTTCTACTTGTTATCGGCGCCTGCCGTTTTCGACGCGGCGGGCCGGTTCTTCATGTCTCCCAGCAATGAAGATAGCAGAAGAGCAGCCGGCGTGTAACAGGAAGTAAAAAACTCAGGGACCGGTGGTGAAGCTCCAGCTGCGGCTCACCGGCACCGGATTGAGGGTCTCGCCGGTGGACGGGATGCGCTCGGAAAGCGTGCCGGCGAATTCCACGTCATAGGTGGTGGATGGCTGGAGCACGTCGAGCGGCACGATGGCGGCGGCCGATCTGGGGGTGAGCTCGTCCACGCTGCGCCACAGCGGCTGCACGGGCAAAGGGGAACCGCCGCGCGCACGGATCGTGAACGTGTTCACATCGAGCACCAGCAGACGCGCGCTGGTCGCGCCGGGCGGAATGTAGGCAATGTCGGCATGGACGCTGACCGGATAGCCGACTTCGTTCTTCGACGGCACCGGGTCCGGGACTTCCTGATCGCTGAAGAAGTTGCGACGCACATCCTGCTGCCCGTCCATCGGAAACACGACGATGCTGGTGCGGCCGATTCCCTCGCGCAGATCGGGGCTGACGAAGTTCGCAGTGAAGTAGGTGTCGCCGGAGCCCGAGGTCGCGGCACCGACGCCGGCGCGGGTGAACATCGGCTCGAATACCCCGAAGCGGTGGTAGATCGCGGTGACCAGTTCGTCGGCCGCGTACGCACCGGACCGGTTGCGCGTGCGTGAGATCACTTCGCCGATCGCATACGGCGCCGTCAGCGCGTAGCCGGAGCCGGTAATGCGACCCTGCAGGTTTTCCCATCCGGGCTGGTAGCCGAGCTTGCCGGCCTCCTGATGGTGGGTGATGGTGTTGTTGCGGGCCTGGTAGTCGGAATGCGTCTGCGCCGCGTGGTCGAGCAGGGAAACCCGCGCGAGCTGGGGCAGCCCGAGGCTGGCGCGCAGCGCATTGAAGCGAGCCAATCCTTCATCGGCAGTCGCATCCTGCTGGACGGCCGTGCCCAGCACCTCGACCCGGCTGTCCGAGCCGCCGCCGCAGCTGGAGAGGCCGAGAATCAAAAGGGACGAGATAAAAAATCGGGGCAGAGCCTTGCGCATTCGGTATTCCTTTGTGCCTGGCGCGGCCCCGGTAGCGGGCCGAAAGTGTTACGCCTGATTTACATTTTGTTGCACATCGGCAGCATATCGCTTTGCCTGTTGGCAGTCATCTTGGCGTGTGCGGAATACAACGTTTTGCGGCTTCTCAACTTCTCCGGAAGGCTCCGGGCTTAGGATCGGATGTGCTAGATCGGTACCCCACGCGCGCGCAACCGCAGCCGCGGCACAATAAAAAAAGGGAGTGGCGCCGAAACGACACTCCCCAACCCCTTGGAAAAGCAGTGACCGGGACCAACTTCGTTCACTGCCAGGCAATCTTAATAAAACTGCCACACCGGCAGCCAATGCAATGTTGGCATAACGTTATGCTTTCGGCGCATCGACTGACCGTCCATCAATAGCCTTGACCGAGCGTCAGTCCCCTCCCGCTCAGCCAAATGCCACGGCCCATGCCTGCCTGACGCAGGCGGGCCGGGGCGCCGCCGCTTTGCCGGGCTGAGCCAGTGCGAGCCGGTCCAGCGGAAACTGGCGCAGCAGCAGCAAGACGCGCTGGTCGACCGCTATCGCCGCCTGCATGACCAGCATGTCGACTTCGGGACGCGCAGGCCGGCGCGGCTCGGGGGATTCCGCGCCGTGCATGGCCAGCGCGCAGCGGAACGCATCCTCGAGCGTGACGGCGGCGGGTCCGACGGCCAACAGCCAGGCCGGCGCGCTTTCCCCGAATGGCCGCAACACGTCCAGCCGGACGAGCGCCGCGCAGATCGCGTCGATCTCTTCCGCGGCTCGACCGGTCTGCTGCACCAGCCGCGCGCGGTCGAGTGCATGCGGCCAGCGCGCGATGACGCGGGCCAGCACTTCGGTGGCCGCACACAGGCGTTCGTAGAGGGCGGCGTTGCCGAAGATGCTGCGCGCGGCGGCTGGCGGGACGGTGTTCATGCTGGTGGCTCCGGGATTGGCGATGCAAGCCGGCAACATTGCAAGAAGCGGACCAGTCAACTCACGCGGCGACAGGGAATTTCCTTGCGGTTTACGCCTCAAAACGGCCTGCCCCGGGTTAATCCGGGACAACGTGCACCGGTCCGGTGCCTGACGACAACGCAATACGCGGTGCACGCAGGTGCGCCGTTCTTTTTGCCCGCTGCCGGGCCAATCCCGTACACTGCCAGACTCCATGAAACCGATCGCTCCCGGAACCGTCATCTTTCACCGCCACCGCGGCTATGGCGTTCTCACGTCGGTCAATCTGCTGACCGGCTGGGTCTGTGCCCGCTTCGGCGAGGAAGTGCGCACCCTGGATCTAAACCTTTCGCACGATGAACTGCAGCACGCCGACGGGGAGCCGATACGCTTTCGCCGCGCGGCCCCCGACCGGATGCCGCATGCGCGCCTGATGGCGATGGTGCGGGAGCTGCACCGCGCGGGTTATCAAAGCCTGTACCTGTACAGCTGGCCCAAGCCCTCCGGCCTGCACTGGCGCTGGCATCTGTTCACCGGACAGCGCAACTGGCTGGAGCGGCCGTGGCGCGAAGGCTGGTATGGCTCCGGCGCGGACTACAACTTCAACCCAGTGCTCGGCTGGGGCGACCAGCCAGGCGCAAGCGCGGCCGAACTCGCCAGCCTGCTGGCACGCTTCGACCCGCAGGGTCTGGCGCAGGCACTGCGCCACGACGCCGACCATACGGCCTGGTTCGCCGCCGTATGCGAGGCGCTGCTGCCGAACTACGCCTATACGCTGGGGTGGGATCTGCGCGACGGGCCGGTGCCGGAACATCTGCCGGTGATTCCCGTGCGCAAGGGCGTGCCGCCCTACGCGGGCCCGCCGCTGCCGTGGCCCCCCGGCTGGACGCGCATCCGGGCCGGCAAGCGCGTGCTGACGGCCGGAGTCAGCCCGAAGCCGGCAGGGCTTCCCGAGCCCGGCGCCATACCCTGAGGGGCCGCATGTCCGCGCTTACGCGCGGTCGCCCTGGATGTAGTGCTGCAGCTGTTCGATCGTGAACTGCTGTTCCGAGATGATGTCGGCGACCAGATCGCCGATCGAGATCAGGCCGACGAGCTTGCCGTCGTCCATCACCGGGAGATGACGCAGCCGCCCCTCGGTCATCAGCGCCATGCATTCCTCGTTGGTCTGGTGCGGGCGCACGTAGATCACGTTGCGCGTCATGATCTCCGCCACCGTCGTATCCTTCGCCGTACGACCCTTCAATTCAACCTTCCGGGCGTAGTCGCGCTCGGACATGATGCCAACCACCCGTTCGTTTTCCATCACGAGCAGGGCGCCGATACCCATCTCTGCCATCAGGGTCAGCGCCTGCAGTACCGAGGCATGCGGGGCAATGGTGTGAACGCGCTGGTGCCGCTTGGATTCGAGGATATGTGCGACCGACTGCATACGTGTCTCCCGTGGCTGGTGGCAAGGTGCGTGAACAATGCCGGACCTGCGGGCCGCGCGGGCCGGCATGTCTGGCAGCTCACTGCGTGCAGGAGCCGCAGTCCGGCCGGATGAACCGTGCCGCCCGGAGCGGCTGCGCCGGGACGACGGGGAGTCGTCCCGACGCATCCAGTGTCGGCGCTTTTTCGCAGTGCCGCAAGCGGCCGGAACCGGCTGCCGCGAGCGTTGTTTATTTTTCTTGCGGGAAGTCACCGGCGACGGCGATCGACAGGCGGGCCGGGTCCAGGTATTTGCGAAGCGCGGCGTTCACATCGGCAAGTTGCAGCGCCGCGTAAGCCTGGTCGCGCTGCTCGCGCCATTCCATCGTGCGTCCCCAGTACAGGTTGTCGGCCAGCATGCCGGCGACCGAGCCTTCGCCCACCAGCGCCTGGCGGCGGCTGCGCAGAATCGATTCCTTCGTGTCGGCCAGTTCGGCCTCGGTGAAGCCCTGGCGCAGCACCTGTTCCAGTTCGTCGCGCACGATCGCCTCGAAGCGTTCGCGGTTCTGCGGCGCGAAGGTGCTGCTGATCGTGATGCGCCCGCCCGGCTCGAGCATGCCGACGGTGAGGCCGGCATGGATGCCGTACGTCAGCCCCTCCTTTTCACGCAGCCGGTTCCACAGGCGCGCGCCGGCTCGGCCGCCCAGCATCTGCACAGCGGCAAACAGCGCGGGCACGTCGGCATGCTGTTCCTCCAGCGCGATCGGCTGCACCGCCGCGTAGACCGCATTGGCCTTGTCCGGCATCATCAGCGCGAAGCGCTCCGGCTCGGTCGCCTCGGGCAGACGCGGAATGCGGGTGTAGTCGCGCGGGCTCTTCCAGTCGCCGAACGCGGCCTGCAGGCGGGCCTGGACATGATCGACGTCGACCGGACCGACGATGGCCAGCTCGCTATGGCTGGCGCCGGCAAATTCGCGGTAGAAGCGTGCAAGATTCTCCACGTTCGCGCGCAGGCCCAGCTGCTGGGCCTGGTCCAGCGTGAGCACGCTGCGCGGATCGGCCTCCCGGGCCCGGATCAAGTGCCGGTTCAGCGCATTCCAGGCCAGCGTGGACGGATCATTGCGCCCGCTCTGGTTCTGTGCAAGGAAGCTGCGGCGCGCCTGCTCGAATTCGCTTTGCGGGAAGACCGGGTTGCGCACCACGTCGGCGAGCAGGTCGATCAGCGCGTCGAGGTTCTCGCGCGGCGCATTGAAATTGAAGGAAAGGCCGCTGATGCCGCCGCCGACCGTCAGGCTGCTGTCGAGGTCGGACAGGCGGTTGCTCAGCTCCAGCCGGGTCATGCTGGTCGTGCCTTTCAGCATCATCTGTGCGAGGAACATCGCGTCCTGCCGGCGGCCGGTCAGGTCCTCGAGATTGCCCCAGTGCAGACGCAGCGTCCCGGACACGCGCTCGCCGCGCGTGGCGCGCGGCAGCAGCGCGAGCTTCATGCCGCCGGGCAGCGTGCGCTTGATCGTATGCCCCTCGATCGCCAGGTTGCTCGGCTCGAAGCGCTCGATCGCACCGGCGGCTTCGCGTCCGCGGTAGTCCTGCAGCAGTGCGTTCAGGTCAGGGCGCGGGGTGGCCGGCGCGCGCACCGGCTGCTCGGTCGGAATGAAGCGGCCTAGCGTGCGGTTGCTCTCCACCAGGTAGCTTTTCGCCTGCTGGGCAACGTCGGCCGGGGTGACTTCGGCGATCCAGTCGCGCAGCGCAAAGCGCAGGCGCCAGTCGCCCGAGGCAATGTATTCGGTCAGGCCCATTGCGACGCCGTTGGCATCGAGCAGAGAGCGGTTGATCGCATTCAGGATCATGGTCTTGGCGCGCGCGACTTCCGCCTCGCTCGGCTCGTCGAAGGATTCCAGCGTCTGGAGCAGGACCTGCTTCACGCGCTCGACGTCCGAATCCTCGTTGAGGACCACGCCGAGGAAGATCACGCCCGGGTCCGCGGTCTGGCCGGTCCAGTCGTAGATCGATGCGGCCAGGCCGGACTCGACCAGTGCGCTGTGCAGGCGCCCTGCCGGCACGCGCGTGAGGATCTGGCGCATCACCATCTGCGCCGCGTACGCCTTGCTGCCGGCCGGCGCCGCGTGATAGCTGACCGCCATCAGCGGCACGCTGCCGACGCGGCGCACGGTGATGCGGCGCTCGCCCTGCTGCACCGGCTCGGTGGTCCATTGCGGCTCGAGCACGCGCGCCGGGCGGGGGATGCCGCCGAAGGCTTGCGCGACCATGTCGAGCACGGCGGCCGGGTCGAAGTTGCCGCCGACCACCAGCACCGCGTTGTCCGGCTGGTAGTAATGGCGGTAGAAGCGCTGCAGGCGCTCGATCGACACGTTCTCGATATCCGAGCGCGAGCCGATCACGGGGCGACCGTACGGGTGCCACTGGTAGGCGGCGCCGAGCATGGTCTGGTACAGCACGCGGTCGGTGCGCACCTCGGCGCGCTCGAACTCGTTGCGCACCACGGTCATTTCGCTGTCGAGATCGCTTTGCGCGATGAAGGAATTGACCATCGAATCGGCCAGCCAGCCGATGTACCAGGACAGGTTGTCATTGTCCGGCGTGAACGTCGCGAAGTAGTTGGTGCGGTCGAACGAGGTCGTGCCGTTCCACTGCATGCCGCGCGCGACGAACTGGGCCTTCGGGTCGCGCGTGGTCGGCGTGCCCTTGAACACCAGGTGCTCCAGCAGGTGGGCCATGCCGCTCTCGCCCGGACCTTCGTGGCGCGAGCCGACCAGGTAGACCAGGTTCACGGTCACCAGCGGCTTGGCATCGTCCGGCAGCAGCAGCACGCGCAGGCCGTTGGGGAGGCGGTATTCGGTCACGCCCTCCACGGTCGTGATCTGCTCGATGCCGCCGGGAAGCTGGCCTGGCACCTTGGCAAGTCCCGGCTCGGTAAACAGGTTCAGGCCAAGAAAGAGGGCGGCGGCGAGCGCGCGCGCGCCGAAGGGATGGGGGATCAGGAACACGTGGGAAAACTCCGTGGAAGCGATGGGCGCATCTTACCGTCAGGCATGCCGATGCCCTGCTTGGTCTTCCGTGGGAGAAAAAGGTTCAGCCGGGCAGCTTTATGCGCGGCTGTGACGGGTGAAGAGGGAACGACAGGGGAGGAAAACAGACGGCCGCGGCGAATGCCGTTCAGGCAAGCATCCAAAGTTTCGGTCGTCCCGGCGAAAGCCGGGATCCAGTGGCGTCGGACGTGCATGGAAGACGCTGGACCCCGGCTTTCGCCGGGGCGACCACGGAATCGCGATGCCTTAATTGAACGGCAGTCCGCGGGCTGCCCTTTCGTCAATACGCTCAGGGACGTACCGGGCTCACACTCAGGAAGTGGGTGCCGCTGCCGTCGCTGACGCCCAGCGCCATGCCCAAGCCCGGGAGCGAGATCGAAACCATGCCGGAAATGGTGCGGGTCGTTCCATTGTCATCCCAGGTCGTCGCAACGCGACGGCGCATGCCTTCGACGGGCTTGTCGGCAAGCAGGGTGTCGGGCCGGCCGTCGCTGGCGCGCTGGCGCGAGAACGTGCGGGCGACCGTGTCGACCGCAGTCACCGTGTTGGCGTCGCGCTGGAAGTCGGTCGTGTTCTGGAACGCGCCGCCGCCGATCGGCAGCCGCAGTTGCACGATGTCCCAGTACTTGGTGACGGTTCCCACCTGCGGCAGCACGACCGGGGCCGGCTTGTAGGCGATGAAACTGGTCTGCTCGGTGCTCTGCGTGTTCGCGCCGGACGGGTTGGTCGAGCCGAACAGCGTCACGCTGCCGTTTGGTGCCCGATAGGCGTACATCGGCGCCGGCTCGCCGCCGTCGTTGATGCGGAAGCCGTGATCGGGGCCTTCGGTGATGGTTTCGTTGACATCGGGTTCCGCCACGCATGCCCAATCGCTCGCGGGCACGTAATCGCAGAATGAAACGGCCCCGTTCGCGGCGAACGAGATCTGGCCGAGGTAATGCTGCACCCCGTCGCCCGGCATGAAACCGCTCTGCATGAACGACCAGGTGCCGACCACGGTGGAAAGCGCATGCTTCTGGACCGGGAAGATGTAGCCGATCGTCGAGCGGCCCTGGGTGACGTTGCGGCTCACATAGGCGCCGGCGCCGGCCGGGCCGAACACGACGTCGTATTCGATCGTGTCGCCATCCACCTGACCGCTGGCCCTGAATTCGCACGCCTGGGTCGCATGCGGGACGATGTCCAGGAACAGCTGGCCGTCGCCGCGGTTGAACTTGTTGTTCTTGAAGTCCAGTTCGCGCACCAGGCTGCGGCCCCAGTAGTCGATCATGCGATACCTGCCGCTGATGGCCACCGGGCAGCCGTCGAGGCTGCCGCGCTCGACCCCGGTCATCACGTCGGCCAGCGTCGGCGCCGATGCCTCGGTTCCGGCAGCGGCGGCCGCGGCGATCTGGTTGACGACCAGCGGCAGCGCTTCGGTCGAAACCTTGAGCTTCAGCGCGTCGAGCAGCTGGTCGTACTGGTTGCCGGCGGTCGGCGCGCTCGGCGTGGCGGCCACCAGCGGCGCCTTGAACGGGTCGATCGAACCCAGATCGATGCCGGTCGCGTCCTTGAGCGCGGTCACTACCTGCTGCGACGCGCTGCTCACCGCCTGGGGCGTGATCTGCTGCGCGGCGGCCGCGTCGAAGTTGTCGAACAGCTCGGACGGCATGGTTCCGGCCATCTGCGCGAGCACCATCTCGGTCAGCGGCGTGATGTTCGCGACCGCCGTGGTGGCCGCGCCGTCGCTGCTGCCGGCATCGGCGACCGAATGCAGCACGACGGCCACGCCGTCGGCGCTGCCGGACACCTGCAGCACGCAAGGCAGCGCGCCGGCGGGGATCGTGAGCTGATAGCCGCCGTCCGCGGCGGTGGTCGTCTCGGCGCTGCCGGACGCGCACTTGGCCGCAACCGGGCTGTCGGCCAGCGCCAGGCCGGTTGCGGCGGTGCCGGACAGGGTCAAGGTGGGGGCCACGGCGTCGCCGACGGCTGTGTCGCCGCCGCCGCAGCCGGCCAACAGCACCGCGATGGCGGCGCACAGGGCGTGTGTCTTCGGATAGTTCATGATTTCTCCCTCTTTCGCATGGAGCGTGATTGCTCGCGGCGATGTTAGGAGCGCGGAAGTAAAAGTCGCTTCACATGAAAATGTGAAGCGTGGCAACATTGGTAATCGGCAAGGCGCCTCGCATGAACATGTGAGGCCGGCCGCGGCGGCCCCGCCGAGAATCGGGTCATCCAGGTTTCCGATTGCCAACATGAACGCACCGTCCGCACAACCCATTACCGTCGCCGTGGTCGAGGATGATGTGCGCGCCCGCACCCAGCTTTGCGCGGCGATCGGCGCCGAGCCCGGCCTGGTCCTTGCGGCCAGCTTCGAACGCCTGCAGCCTGCGCTGGAGTGGGTGCGCGAGCATGTTGTCGATGTGCTTCTGACCGATCTCGGCCTGCCGGACGGCAGCGGCATCGCGCTGATCCGTGCGTGCGCGCAGCGCCACAGCGGCACCGACATCATGGTGATCACGATGTTCGGGGATGAAGCGAGCGTGCTCGCCTCGATCGAAGCCGGCGCATCCGGCTATCTGCTCAAGGACAGTAACCCGCCCCAGGTCGGACAGGCGATCCGGGAACTGCGTGCGGGCGGCGCACCGATGAGCCCGATGATCGCCCGCAGGGTGCTGACGCGCATGCGCACGAAGGAGACGCTTCCCGCGCCTGCCCGCAAGCGTCCGGTGCCCGGGGCCCCGGGCGTCTGCCTGACCCGGCGCGAGTCCGAAACGCTCGACCTGATTGCGCGCGGCTACACCTACGAAGAAGCCGCGCGCCTGATGTCGGTCTCGGTGTCCACGGTACAGACCTACATACGCGGAATCTACGGCAAGCTCGCGGTCAGTTCGCGAACCCAGGCCGTCTTCGAAGCGCACAAGCTGGGCCTGCTGATGGAGGGGCTGCTGCGACCTTGAACGCGCGACGACGCCTGCAGGCAATCGTGTGCAGCCCGGTCTTGTGGCGCCGGGCCTGGGCGCTGCTGCTCTGCCTGCTGGCGCTCGCGGTCCTCCCCGCGCATGCGGTGACCGTGGTGGACGAGGCGCAGGCGCTGATCCTGCGCGAAGGCCACGCGCCGCTCACGAAGACGGTGCGCCTGCCGTTTCACTGGGACGCGCACTACCGCCACGATCACGGGCGCGCGCACCTGAAGCTGGACCTGCCGCCCGCTTCCGCCCCGGAAGAGGCGCTTTACATACGCCGCATCGGCAACACGTTCCGCATGACCGTCGACGGGGAGCCATTCGTCGCAATGGGCGAAGCCGGCAACCTGCGCCACGACTACGGCAAGCAGCCGCGCCTGTTTCGCCTGCCTCCCGCTCCTCCCGGCCCGCCGCGCCGGCTCGAGATCGAGATCGAAGCCCAGGCGGCGCACTCGGGCGGCCTGAGCGCCGTCCTGCTCGGCCCGCGCGATGAGATCGAGGAAATCTACAAGGACGAATACTTCTTGCGGGTCACCCTCTATCTCGTCGTGGCCCTGGTCAGCGCGGTGCTCGGCACGGTCGCGCTGCTGATCTGGCTGCGCCAGCGCGACCGCCTGTTCCTGATTTATGCGATTGCCGAGTTCCTGTGGGCGTTCCAGATGCTGGACGTCCATTTCGACCAGACGCCGCTGCCTTGGCCATGGTGGGGCATCCTGGTGCTGAGCGCGCGCGGGCTCGCCGCAATGGCGATCCTGAAGTTCGTGCTGGGCGTGATGGGACGCGAGAAAAGCTGGCTCGGCCTTGCGTGCAATGCGCTGTTGATCGCGATGGTCCCGGCCCTGGCGCTGGCCGTCACCGGCGTCGTACGCGAACTCGAGGTATGGATGCGCTTTGCGGTCGAGCTGCTGCTGCTCGCCAGCGCGTTCCATGTGATCCGGCACGGTTGGCGCAGTCCGCTGCTGGAGCGCCGCATCCTCGCCTATTCGATGGTCGGGATCGTTCTGGTGCTGTTGCGCGACCTGCTGGTGCTGGTGGTCTTGCCCTACACGCTGCCCTCGCTGCTCGGGGTCGGCACCTGGGCCAACCACTATGGCCACATCACCTGGTCGCGCTACGGCTGGATGCTGTTCGGCTTCGCGCTGATCTGGGTGATCGCCGAACGCATGCGGCGCACCAGCGCGGAGCTGAAAGCTGCCAATACCAGGCTCGCGCAACGCCTGGCGCAGCGCGAGGCCGAACTGAGCGCGGCCTACGCGCGCGAAGCCGAGGCCGAGCGCCAGCGCGCAACGCTGGAGGAGCGGCAGCGCCTGATGCGCGACATCCATGACGGTCTCGGCAGCCAGCTGGTCGGGGCGATGCAACTGGCCCATGACAGCGACACGCCGCGCCCGGTGCTGACGCGCGCGCTGCAGGACGCGGTCGACAACCTCAAGCTCACCGTCGATGCGATGCAGGATACCGAGGGCGATCTCGCCGCGCTGCTGGGCGCCTTGCGCTACCGGCTTGCGCCGCGCCTGAAAGCCGCCGGCGTGGAGCTGGCCTGGGAGGTCGCGCCGCTGCCGCAGCTGGCGGGCTGGTCGATCCAGCATTCGCGCCATCTCCAGATGATCCTGTTTGAAGCGTTCTCCAACCTGCTGACCCATGCCGCCGCCACGCGCGCGAGCCTGAGCGCGCACCGCGACGCGGATCGGGTTCGCGTGGCGCTGGCCGACAACGGGCGCGGCATGGCGGTCGGCGAGCAGGCAGGCCAGGGGCTGGCCAACATGCACGCCCGGGCGGCCGCCCTCGGCGCGCAGCTGAGCTTCGTGTCGGATGGCGAGGGCACGCGGGTGGAATTGTGCCTGCCGCTGCAGGTGCCGGGTCTGTAGGATTGCGCGCGGGGCGAGCGCAGTTCGGTCAAGCGAACATGGTTGCCATGTCGCTTACGTTGTCGCCCCGCTCAGGCGGGAACGACATAGTTAGCTTGCTCGCACCACTGAACGACACTCGCCCGGCGCCGCCACGAGATTGACAGGCTGCCCCGCCGCGAACGCGAGCACGTTGCGAAACGCCGAGCCGAAGTAGAGCTCGTAGCTGTC
>DATLGF010000020.1:0-4003 GCA_035540575.1 Noviherbaspirillum sp. | reverse complement strand
ACTCGAAACCGACCTTGCCGTTCTTGTCCCGCACCAGATAGGCCTTGAACGGACGCCGCGTGCGCTGCGAGATGAAGCCGGGCAGCAGATCGGTGCGGCCCTCGTTGAGCAGCTTGGCCATCTGTTCCGGCACGATTTCCTGCTGCAGGATCACGCGGCCGCTGCGGAAATCGCAGGCCTTCGGCTTGGCGACCGTCTTCTCGCACACGTAGGCCAGACCGAGTTCGTACACGCCGCTGCCACATTTCGGGCAGGGACCGAGCGGCGTCTTGTCGGAGAAGTCCACGCCTTCGCCGTCCTCGCCTTCCTCCTGAGCCTGTCCGAAATCGAATTCCAGCTTGTAGTTGTTGATGTCCTCGTCGCGCACGATCTTCAGGATCGCCGCAAACGGGCGTCCCATTTTCGAACGGAAGCCCTGCAGCGGACCGATCTCGCGCTTTTCCAGCAATTCCTCGACTTCGGCGATCTCGAACTGGCGGCTGCCCGGGATCTTGCTCATCGAGAAATCGCACTGCGTGCAGGCGAAGCGTCGATAGTTTTCCTTCACGACGCCGCCGCAGTTCGGGCAGGGCGTCTTCAGCGTCGCGTACTCGCCGGGAATCGTGTCGTTGTTGTATTCCTTCGCGCGCTTGACGATGACCTGCGTCATCTGCGCGATCTCGCGCATGAATTCCTCGCGGCTGATCCTGCCGCGCTCCATCTGCGCAAGCTTGTACTCCCACTCGCCAGTCAGTTCCGGTGCGGTCAGTTCATCCACGCCCAGTCCGCGCAGCAGCGTCATCAGCTGGAACGCCTTGGCGGTGGGGATGAGCTCGCGGCCCTCGCGCAGCAGGTACTTCTCGTTCAGCAGGCCCTCGATGATGGCCGCACGGGTAGCCGGCGTGCCGAGGCCCTTGCCGGCCATCGCTTCACGCAGTTCCTCGTCCTCGACCAGCTTGCCGGCACCCTCCATCGCGGAGAGCAGCGTGGCTTCCGTATAGCGTGCCGGCGGCTTCGTGACCAGGCCGTTGGCGGTGACCTTCTCGGTCTTGACCTTTTCGCCGGGCGCCACCGCCACTAGCGTGCCGGCGTTTTCCTTGTCCTCGTCGTTGGCCGCCTCCTTGCCATAGATGGCAAGCCAGCCGGCATTGGTCATGACCTTGCCTTCGGTCTTGAAGGTGTGGCCCGAGACTTCGGTGTAGCGCGTGGTGACCTGGAACTCGGCGGCCGGGAAGAACACGGCCATGAAGCGGCGCACGACCATGTCATACAGCTTCTGCTCCGGTTCGGACAGGCTCTTCGGCAGCTGGGTGGTCGGGATGATAGCGAAGTGGTCGCTGATCTTCGCATTGTCGAAGATGCGCTTGTTCGGCTTGATCCAGTTCTTGTTCAGGATCTGCTTCGCGAACTGGTGGTAGTTGTGGTTCTCTGCGACCGCGTCGAGCGTCTCGCGCACCGTGCTCAGATAGTCTTCCGGCAGGTGGCGCGAATCGGTACGCGGATAGGTCAGCACCTTGTGCTTTTCATACAGCGCCTGCGCGAGCGCCAGCGTGTTCTTCGCCGAGAAGCCGAAGCGAGCGTTCGCTTCACGCTGCAGGCTCGTCAGATCGAACAGCGCAGGAGAGAGCTGGGTGGCCGGCTTGGACTCTTCGGTGACCGAGCCCTGCTTGCCGCGGCAGGCGGCGACGATCGATTCCGCAGCGGCCTTGCTCCACAGACGCTCGGCGCGCTTCTCGGGATCGGTCTCGTCCTTCTTGAATTTGGTGTCTAGCCAGCGCCCTTCATAGACGCCTGCCGCGCAGATGAACTCCGCGCGCACTTCCCAGTAATCGCGCGGCACGAATTTCTTGATCTTTTCTTCGCGCTCGACCACGATCGACAAGGTCGGCGTCTGAACCCGCCCGACCGTGGTCAGGTAGAAGCCGCCTTCCTTCGAGTTGAAGGCCGTCATCGCGCGGGTGCCATTGATTCCGATCAACCAGTCCGCTTCGCTGCGGCAACGAGCGGCATCGGCCAGCGGCAGCATTTCCTTGTCGTCGCGCAAGCGCGCAAATCCTTCGCGGATTGCCGCCGGTGTCATCGATTGCAGCCACAGCCGCTTGATCGGCTGTTTCGCCTTCGCATACTGAGCGATCAGCCGGAAGATCAGCTCGCCCTCGCGCCCGGCGTCGCAGGCATTGACAAGGGCCGTCACGTCCTTGCGCCGGATCAGCTTGCTCAGCACCTTCAGGCGCGACTCGGTTTTGGCGATCGGGTTCAGCGCGAAATGCGGCGGGATCACCGGCAAGTGCGTAAACGTCCACTTGCCGCGCTTGACGTCGTATTCTTCCGGCGCCGCGATCTCGACCAGATGACCCACCGCCGACGACAACACATATTCGTCGGATTCAAAATACTCATCGTGCTTCGTGAAGCCGCCAAGCGCCTTCGCGATGTCGTTCGCGACAGAGGGCTTCTCCGCGATGATGAGGGTCTTGGTCATGGTATGAATGCAGTCTCTAAAAAGACGCCGTCACTCAGACGGCGAGTCTTGCAGCGAAACAGGTACGCCGGTGGCGCCGGCACGGAGGACTTGTCGTTCCGCAAACCCTGTCGAATATCCAACAGGCAGGCAATTTTGCGGCCAATGATAAGCGCGTTGCGGCAAACACCGCAAGGAGGGGTGCCGCCGCGCCGGACTGACGCGAAGCGGGTTGCGTTGGCAAGAAGGGGATGAGACTTAGTGCAGCAGACGCGGTTCCGTGTCTTCGTCGTCGAGGAACAACTCGTCGAAGATCAGCCCGTCGGGTTCCTTGCCCTGGCTCCACAATACCATCAGGACAATGACCTTCAATTTATCCAGCGAGACGGCTTCATCGCTGGCGGCGAGTGCGCGCTCGATGATGATCTCCCGCTGAACGGAATCGATGACCTTGGCGGATTCCAGGAACTGGAGGAAGCCGACTGCCTCGGTGCCGAACACGTCGAGTTCGCGCTGCGCGTACACGCGCATGCCGCTGGAAGATGCAACCGGTTGGTCTTCACCTGACGCGACCGCGCTGGTCGCCTGCGCGAGATCGGTGAGCCAACCGAGCGCGCGGGAGATTTCTTCTTCTTCGAATCCGATTGCGGAGAGTTTCTTGATGAGAGCCTCGGAGTCCGGGCAGGCTTCGGGGCGGTAATAGGTTTCGTAGAGGTAAACGAGAACGTCGAACATGATTTATCTACCGTTGAGGCCACGTCGCCAGGCGGCGCAGGGGCCGGGTTGGGATGGATGACACTCTCGTCATGCTCTTGCCTGCAGCATGCTGCTCCTGCAAGAACGGCCTGTCGTGCCGCGCGTGGGCGCGGGCAGGACATTTACAGCATATCGCAAAACGCGGGAGATGACAGCGGCAAATCGTGTCGGCGCGTTTCACGCCAGTGTCAATCTGCGCACTTTCCCGCCCGGCAGCACTTCCAGCATTCCCTGCATCTCGAGCTGGAGCAGTTCCGCCTGCACCTGGTCCATTCCGATTCCGCAACGGCTTGCCAGGTCCTCCGGCATGACGGGATCGAAGCTCATTGCGTCCAGAAGCGGCGAGGCCGCGATGGTTTGCTCCGGCCGCCTCGGCGCCGCCGCAGGCGCATGCTCGCCCAACTCGTCGAGTACATCCCGGGCTGATTCCACGAGCTTCGCCCCTTGCTTGATCAGCACGTGGCACCCCTTGGAGAGCGGGCTGTGTATCGAGCCGGGAATGGCGAACACGTCGCGTCCCTGTTCGGCCGCCACTCTCGCGGTGATCAGCGAGCCCGAACGGGCGGCCGCCTCGACCACGAGGACGCCGCGTGCGAGTCCGGAAATGATGCGATTGCGGCGCGGGAAATTCGATGCGATGCCAGGGGTGCCGAGCGGGTATTCGCTGACGATGCAACCGCCGGCGGCGATCTCGTGCGCCAGTGCGCGGTTGCGCGACGGGTACACGATGTCGGCGCCGGTGCCGATCACCGCAACCGTCGATCCGGCGCCGCGCAGGCCGCCTCGGTGCGCGGCGGTATCGATGCC
>DATLGF010000019.1:0-4110 GCA_035540575.1 Noviherbaspirillum sp. | reverse complement strand
GGTGCGCATCGTCGGCACCGATCGGCGTGGCCGGCCGGAGGGGACGATCGTCGAGGTGCTCGAACGCGCGAACACGCACGTGATCGGCCGTCTGCTCAATGAGAATGGCGTGTGGATCGTCGCGCCCGAGGACAAGCGCATCGGCCAGGACATTCTGTTGAGCGGCTCGCCCGGCAAGGCCAGGAGCGGGCAGGTGGTGAGCGTGGAGCTGATCGAGCAGCCCTCGCGCTACACGCAGCCGATCGGGCGCATCGCCGAAGTGCTCGGCGACATCGACGATCCCGGCATGGAGATCGAGATTGCGGTGCGCAAGTACGGCGTGCCACATGAATTCTCCGCCGCGGCAAAGAAGCTTGCAGCAAAGCTGCCGGATACGGTGCGCGAGTCTGACCTGGCCGATCGTGTCGACCTGCGCGACGTTCCACTGGTGACCATCGATGGCGAGGATGCGCGCGATTTCGACGACGCCGTCTACTGCGAGCCGGTGAAGATCGGCCGCAGCAACGGCTACCGGCTGCTGGTGGCCATTGCCGACGTCAGCCATTACGTGAAGCCCAACGATGCGCTCGACGCGGATGCGCTGGAGCGCAGCACCTCCGTCTATTTCCCGCGCCGCGTGATTCCGATGCTGCCGGAGAAGCTGTCGAACGGCCTATGCTCGCTGAATCCGGACGTGGACCGCCTGTGCCTGGTATGCGACGCGGTCATCACCAACAAGGGCGAGCTCAAGGCCTACCAGTTCTATCCGGCCGTCATGCACTCGGCCGCGCGGCTGACCTATACAGAGGTCGCGGCGATCCTGTCGAATACCAAGGGCATCGAGGCGGCGCGTCGTGCGCCGCTGGTGCCGCACCTGCTCAACCTTTACGCGCTGTTCCAGGTGCTGCTGCAGGCGCGCCAGGCGCGCGGCGCGATCGACTTCGAAACTACCGAGACCTATATCGTCTGCAATGCCGCCGGCAAGATCGAACAGATCCTGCCGCGCACGCGCAACGATGCGCACCGGCTGATCGAGGAATGCATGCTGGCGGCGAACGTGTGCGCGGCCGACCTGCTGGAACGTCACAAGCATCCCGGCGTCTACCGCGTGCATGCGCCGCCGTCAAAGGAAAAGCTTGCGCAATTGCGTACCTTCCTCAAGCAGATGGGCCTGCACCTCGGCGGCGGCGATTCGCCGAGCGCGTCGGACTACGCCGAGCTGCTGCCGAAGATCAAGCTGCGCCCCGACGCGGTCCTGTTGCAGACGATGTTGCTGCGTTCCATGCAGCAGGCGGTCTACAGCCCCGACAACATCGGCCATTTCGGGCTCGCCTACGAGGCCTATGCCCATTTCACGAGCCCGATCCGCCGCTATCCCGATCTGCTGACGCACCGTGCGATCAAGGCGATCCTGCAGGGCAAGCGCTATGAACCCAAGGGTGTCGATACCAGCGTGCTCAATACCGACCTTTCGCCCGCCGCGCGACGCATGGCGGCGGAAGACCGTGCTGCCGGCAAGAAGCGCAAGGAAGGCGAGCTGGCGGTGTGGGAGGCGCTCGGCATCCATTGCTCGGCCAACGAGCGCCGTGCCGATGAGGCTTCGCGCGACGTCGAGGCCTGGCTCAAGTGTTACTTCATCCGCGACAAGCTCGGTGAGGAATTCACCGGCACGATCTCCGGGGTCGCGCCGTTCGGAATTTTCGTGCAGCTCGACAGCCTGTTCATCGAAGGTCTTGTTCATGTCACCGAACTGGGCGCCGATTACTTCCAGTACGACGAGGTAAGACATGAGCTGCGCGGCGAACGCACCGGCATCCGCTACCAGCTGACTGATCGCGTGACGGTCCAGGTCAGCCGCGTGGATCTGGACGCGCGCAAGATCGATCTTCGCCTGGTCAGCGAACCGGACATTCGCACCGTGTTGCGCAACGAGGCCAAGCGTGCCGAGGCGCGTCACAGGAAACTGAGCGCCGATGCCGAGCCCGTGGAGGAAGTCGCCCACAAGCCTGCACGCAAGACCGGTGGTGTGCGGGCCCCGACCAAGACGCGCCGCGCCGCCGCCAAGTCCTCGAAATCGGCGGGCAAGAGTGGAGGACGCGCGCGGACTCCGCGCAAGAAAAAATAGGCGGTATCCGCACCGGTGAACGCGAGAAGCTGTGTTGCCGGAGCGGTTGCCGTTGTCATGTGTCCCGCGATTTTGCGGGCGGCAGCGCGTCAAGCGCAGGAACGATCACGTTGCCGTGGCCCTTGCCCGTCGTGAGCTTGCGGTTCTGCGCAACTGCCCGCACCGTGCGCCAAATCACTCATATTTCTGGATTCGATGAAAAGCAAACTCCTGTTCGGCTTCCACGCCGTCACCGCCCGCATGCGCCACGATGCATCCTCGATCGAGGAGATCTACGTCGACGCGCAGCGCCATGACCGGCGCATGCATGATCTGTTGCGTGCCGCCGAAGCCGCGAAGGTGCGCATCATCCATGCCGAAAGCCAGCGTCTCGATGGCATGGCAGGTACGAGGCGCCACCAGGGGGTGGTCGCGAAGGCAGGGGAGCTTTCGCTTGCCCGCAACCTCGATGAACTGCTGGACGCGATCGAGGGCCCGCCGCTGCTGCTTCTGCTTGACGGCGTGACTGATCCGCACAACCTGGGCGCCTGTCTGCGCGTGGCGGACGGTGCCGGTGCGCATGCGGTGATCGCGCCGAAGGATCGCGCGGTGGGACTGAACGCCACGGCGGCGAAGGTGGCAAGCGGAGCGGCCGACACTGTTCCTTACATTACGGTCACGAATCTTGCCCGCACGATGCGCGAGCTGAAGGAGCGCGACATCTGGCTGATCGGCACCGCCGAAGATGCAGACAAGACCCTGTATCAGGCCGATTTCACTGGCCCCGCGGGGCTGGTGATGGGCTCCGAGGGCGAGGGCATGCGCCGATTGACGCGCGAAAACTGCGACCTGCTGGTGTCGATTCCGATGCAAGGCGCGGTGGAAAGCCTCAATGTCTCCGTTGCCTCGGGTGTCTGCCTGTATGAGGCACGGCGCCAACGGCTGGCTGCGCAATAAGCCCATCCAGCCGTGGTCGGGCGCGGCTGGCACGACCGGCCGCACGACGTTAACATACCCATCCCTGCAATCTTTCCCTATCAGTCATGTTTGCCCGCATCCGTGAAGACATTACCAGCATCATGGAACGCGATCCCGCTGCGCGTTCCGCCTGGGAAGTCTTGACCTGTTACCCCGGCCTGCACGCGATCGTCATGCATCGCTGGGCCCGTGGATGCTGGGTGCGCGACTTCAAGTGGCTGGGCCGCTTCATCTCGCAGATCGCGCGCTGGCTGACCGGCATCGAGATCCATCCGGGGGCGACGATCGGCCGCCGCGTATTCATCGACCATGGTTTCGGCGTGGTGATCGGCGAGACAGCGGAAGTCGGCGACGACTGCACGATCTACCAAGGCGTGACGCTCGGCGGCACCTCGCTGCACAAGGGCGCCAAGCGCCATCCCACGCTCGGGCGCGGCGTGATCATCGGCGCGGGTGCAAAGGTCCTGGGCGGATTCACCGTCGGCGAGGGGGCCAAGGTCGGCTCCAATGCCGTGGTGGTCAAGGAGGTGCCGCCGGGCGCAACCGCAGTGGGCAATCCCGCGCACATCGTGAAAAAGGATGCCGGCAAGCAGCGCGAAGAGGCGGCCGCGCGCGTGTTCGCAGCATATGGCGTCACGCCGAACGCGGAGGAGGATCCGCTGTCGACCGCGCTGCACAAGCTGATCGATCATGTGGCCGCGCAGGACCAGCAGATGAAGGAGATTCTAGTGGCGCTGAAGAATGCCGGGATCGGTTGCGCGGAACTGCAGGAGCGCGAACCGATGGACGCCGAACAACTCAACAAGCTGGTGGACTGAATGAGCGAGATCACGCCGAACGAACAGGCCGGGGGCGGCGGCGAGGAAGTGCTGGATGCGTTCGAGGTGAGGGTGCTGGCAGTGCTGGCGGAGAAGGAAGCGCTCACGCCCGACAACTATCCGCTCTCGCTGAACGCTCTGGTGGCGGGTTGCAATCAGCTGTCGAGCCGGGAGCCGGTGATGTCCTTGTCGGAGGAGACGGTGCGCGAGGTGCTCGACCGCCTCGTCCAG
>DATLGF010000018.1:0-7329 GCA_035540575.1 Noviherbaspirillum sp. | reverse complement strand
GGCGTGACCGTGGCCGGCTTCTGGACCGTGCTTGCGGCTGGCGCAACGGCCAACCGCGCTGGGGCGTTCGCGCTGATGGTGGTGGCGGGAGGGGCCGGTCTTGCGCTGATGATTGACGCCAGCCAGTCGCTCGGCCAGCTGAGCGGCGCACTGGCGATGACCTGCGCGGCTTGTTTTGTGGCCAGTTTTGCATCCGCGCGCGCCGGCTTCGGCCAAGTCGCCACGGGCACGGCGTTGCTGCTGCTGTCCGGCTTGCTGGTCAGCGCACATGTCTACGCGGAGTTTTCGCTGACCTACGTGGTTCTGCTGGTCGCCGGGCTGCTCGGCGGTGCAGTGCCGGCCCTGCTGCGCCTCGGCGGACGCGGAAAGCACACCATGTTCGGTGCGGGCGCCGCCACTTTGGTCGCCGGCATTCCGGTGCTGATCGCGATCGCTCTTGTGTTACGCGCGGCGCAGGAAAGCGGCGGGTACTAGTGTGTAAAGTCGCGCGGGCTGAGACCGCCCGGGTTAATGCGCGTGCTCATGCCGGCCGGGCCGCGCCAGCTCGCCGCGCGCCTGCCGGATGACGCTGATTCCGGCCGACAGGGCCAGCGAACCCATCAGCAGCGCCACGCCCCAGTCCGGCCAGCCGCTGCCGGTACCGAACACGCCTAGCGCAGCAATCAGGACGGCTACATTGCCGATCGCGTCATTGCGCGTGCAAAGCCACACCGAGCGCATGTTTGCGTCACCTTCGCGATACGCATAGAGCAGGGCGGCCACGGAGAGGTTTGCCAGCAGCGCGAGCGCGCCGATCGCCCCCATCGTCGTCGCTTCCGGCGCCTGCCCTGTCGAGATGCTCCAGCCGGCGTGGCCGAGCACGAATATGCCGAACGCGCCCATGCACACGCCCTTGAGCAGCGCCGCGCGCGCCCGCCATGCAAGTGCCATCGAGAGCACGAACAGCGATACGCCATAGTTCGCGGCATCGCCGAAGAAATCCACCGCATCCGCCAGCAATGCCGCCGACCCGGCGTGCAGGCCGCCGGCAATCTCGACGCCGAACATCAGCGCATTGACGACCAGTGCTATCCAGAGTGCGCGACGGTATTTCGGGTCGCGGGTGGCGACCGGGGCGTGGCAACAATGCGCTGACATCTGGGAACTCCAGTTACTGTGAATGATCGTTGCCTATTACGGACCCCGTAGCTACTATAGGGTCAAGCACTTTCGGAGAAGCGACGTGAAAATCGGAGAACTGGCCAAGGCAACCGGCTGCGAAGTCGAAACAATCCGCTATTACGAACGCGAGGGACTGTTGCCCGCGCCGCCCCGCAGCGCGGCGAACTACCGCAGCTATGGCCCGCAGCACGCGGAGCGGCTGATGTTCATTCGCCATTGCCGCTCGCTGGGGATGTCGCTGGACGACATAAGGGCGCTGCAGCGTGTCCAGGCGCATCCCGGATCCGCCTGCGATGCAGTAGACCAGATGCTGGATCGCAAGTTGCAGGAAACCAAGACGCGGATCGAAGAATTGCAGCGCCTCGAGCAGCAGTTGCAGAGTCTGCGCAACGCCTGCCGCTCGCACCTGAGCGCGCGCGAATGCGGGATCCTGCAGAACCTGCAGAGCGCGGCTCTCAGCAATGAATGCGTCTGTCACCACTAGCGATACAATGGCGCCCCGCCGCAAACTTTCCCGCACGCCAATCCCATGCTGAGCTACCGCCATGCCTTCCACGCCGGCAACCACGCCGACGTGCTCAAACACTGCGTGCTGATCCAGCTGCTGCGCTATCTCGGTCAGAAGGACGCGCCGTACATGTACATCGACACCCATGCGGGTGCCGGCGTGTATGCGCTCGACACGGGGGCTGCTGCGAAGAATCGCGAGTACGAGACCGGCATTGCGCGCCTGTGGGACCGCAAGGACCTGCCGCCGGTGCTCGACGAGTATGTCGGCCTGGTCAAGGCGATGAATCCGAGCGGGAAGATGCGCTACTACCCGGGCTCGCCGTATTGCGCGGACCGGACCGCCCGGGAACAGGACCGCATTCGCCTGTTCGAGCTGCATCCGAGCGACAGCCGCATCCTGGACGAGAATTTCCGCAAGCGCGAAGACCGGCTCGTCCAAGAGGGGCGCAGGCCGGCTTCGCGCGGCAAGCGGGTCATGATCCTCAAGGCCGACGGATTCGCCGGGCTCAAGGCGCTTCTGCCGCCGCCGTCGCGGCGCGCTCTGGTGCTGATCGACCCGCCGTACGAGGTCAAGGACGATTACCGGCGCGTGCGCGACACGCTGGTCGACGCGCTGGCGCGGTTTGCCACCGGCACCTACGCCGTCTGGTACCCGGTGCTGCAGCGCATGGAGTCGCGCCAGCTCCCGGACAAGCTCAAGCGTCTGCCGGCCCAGAGCTGGCTCAACGTGACGCTTGCGGTCGGTGCGCCGGCACCGGACGGATTCGGGCTGACGGCGAGCGGCATGTTCATCCTCAACCCGCCGTGGACACTGGAGCCGATGCTCCGCGAACTGATGCCGTTTATGAAGCAGGCGCTGGCGCAGGATGAGGACGCGCGCTTTTCCATCGAGAGCGGAGCCGGCCAGCCGGTCGCCGCTGCGCGCGGCTCTGTGTCAGGAGCACGCGCGGGCGCGGATAAAGTGTGATAAAAGTGCAAGGCGTTGACGGCGCTCCAGTTCTCCCTGCAGTTCCTCTTGCTGGTGGCGCCGTCCCCATGGAAATGTCAATGGAACACTCCACGCTCGTACCCGGACGACACGCCGCTGCGCACTTGCCGCGCATCAGAGAGTTTTTCCTCGCGCGCCAGCCGATCCTGAACCGGGACGGCACGCTGTACGCCTACGAGCTGCTGTTTCGCTCCGCGGCCGCCGGTCCGGCTTCCGTCACCGACGATCTCGCCGCCACGGCGGCAGTGATCGCCCACGCGTCGGAGCTGGGCATGGAAAACGTGATCGGCGCCTCGCTGGCCTTCATCAACGTCAATGCGGAAGTGCTGTTCAGCGACTTCGTGCATGTCCTGCCGCGGGACACCGTGGTGCTTGAAGTGCTGGAAACCGTCGATGTCACCAATGCACTGATCACGCGCATCGCCCACCTCGCCGATGCCGGCTACCGCTTCGCGCTGGACGACGTGGTCGCCGACGGCGAGCGGCTCGAACGCATCCTTCCGCTGGTCGACATCATCAAGATCGATGTCAAGCAGTTGACGCAGCCCGCATTGCGCGCGCTGACGGAACGCCTGAAGCGCGAGGGAAAGAGACTGCTGGCCGAGAAAGTGGAGACCCCGGAGCAGTTTCGCACCTGTCTCGATCTCGGATTCGATTATTTCCAGGGCTACTACTTCGCCAAGCCATCGGTGCTTGCGGGGCGCAAACTCGCGCCGGCCCAAGCGGCGCTCGTGCGGCTGATGGTGCAGGTCGTGTCGGGCATGAATACGGAAGACCTGGAGCGCACGATCAAGCAGGACGCGGCGCTCGGACTGGCGCTCCTGCGCCTGGTCAATGCGTTGCCGGCAGGGTCCGAGAAGCCGGTCGATTCCCTCGGCCAAGCCCTGCAGCTTATTGGCCCGCGCCAGTTGCAGCGCTGGCTGCAGATCCTCGTCTACGCGGAGCCGGGTGCGACAGGTGCCGGCACCTCTCCTTTGCTGATGACCGCGAGCACCCGCGGTCGCTTGCTCGAGCGCATTGCCGAGACCGTGCACCCCGGTGAACGTACCGCCGCAGACTGCGCGTTTACCGTCGGCGTGATGTCACTGATGGATGTGCTGCTCGCAAGCACGATGGAGGAGGCGCTAGAAGGCCTGCCCGTGGCACCCGAAATCCGCGAAGCCTTGCTGGAGCGCAAGGGGCCGTATGGCGACATGCTGCAGCTTGCCGAGTCGATCGAACATGTTGAAGACGATGCGCCCAAGGTGGCGGCGCTGCTGGACAAGCTCGGTCTGTCCGCCGAGGACTTCAACGCGCTGCAACTGGAAGCCTTCGAATGGAGCGGCGCGCTCGCCCACATCAAATAGAATACCTCGCATGAACAAGGCATTCGTCAAGGAAGGCGACGACGAAGACGATCTCGACGCCACGCCGGCCATCCCGCCCGGCACCCGCAACTACATCACGCCGGCCGGACACAAGCGCATGAAGGACGAGCTGCTGCACCTGATAGACGTGGAGCGGCCGGAAGTCGTGCGCATCGTTTCCTGGGCGGCATCGAACGGCGACCGCTCCGAGAACGGGGACTACATCTACGGCAAGCGCCGCCTGCGCGAAATCGATCGGCGCATCCGCTTCCTGACCAAGCGCCTGGATATTGCCGAAGTGGTCGACCCGAGCGTGCACCATGGCAGCGACCAGGTCTTCTTCGGCGCCACCGTGACCTACGAGAACCAGGCCGGCGAGGAACACACGGTCACCATAGTCGGGATCGACGAGCTCGATCCGCTGAACGGCAAGATCAGCTGGATTTCGCCGGTGGCTCGCGCGCTGACCAAGGCACGCGAGGGAGACACCGTGGTGCTTCGGACGCCGTCCGGGTTCGACGAGCTCACCATCCTGGAAGTCCGCTACCCGCCGCCATAAGCAGCCCTGACGGAATGCCGCTGACGTCGGTGCATCTTCTTGCTCGTACTGCCCGCGTCGCCGTGCCTTGCCATCGGCAATTCCCAGGGCTTCCCGGCGATCAGTCCCGCCTCATGCGCCGCCTGCCGCGCGATTCGCCCGGCGCGGCTTCCTGCCGCGCCAGCGGCGCGAGGCCAGCGTCGAGACCGAGCATGTCGATCAGGCGCCGCGCATCGAACGGCGCCATGACCTTCACATCGTTGTCAAAGTAGCAGTAGACATCGCGGCCCTCGATCCGCGGCGCCGGCGCCGTGCAGATGCGGTTCGCATCGTCGGGTTCCGCGCCGCCGCTCCATGCGCGGATGCGCTCCGCCCAGCGCGCAAGCGCCGCATCCGAGTAGCCGCTCGCATAGAGTTCGGTGTCGCCGTGCAGGCGCAAGTACATGAAATCGGCAGTCACGTCCTCGTAGTCCGGCCACTTGCCGGCGGTATCGGCGACCACCAGCGCGACCCGGTACTTGCGCAGCAGCGTGACGAAAGCCTCATCGACGAAGCTCGGATGACGCACCTCGATCGCGTGGCGCAGCGGACGGTTCGCGTCGATCGACAGGCGCGAACGGCCGTGCATCATCCGCTCGCGCTTGCGTGCCAGTGTGAGTGCGGAGCGGGTGTCATGCGGCAGCAGGGCGAGGAAGGATTCGATGACTGCGGCGTCGAAACGCATGGTTGGCGGAAGCTGCCAGAGCAGGGGGCCGAGCTTTTCGCGCAGGTTGAAGATGCCGGACGCGAGGACGTTGGCCATCGGCTTCTCGAGGTTTCGCAGTCGCAGGATATGCGTAAGGAAGCGGTTCGCCTTCACGCTGAACGTGAAGCCTGGCGGCGTGGCCGCATGCCATGCTGCGTAGCTTTCGGGCGACTGCAGGGAATAGAACGCGCCATTGATTTCGACGCTCGACAGCGCGCGCGAGGCGAACTCCAATTCGCGGTCCTGTGGGAGCCCGGGCGGATAAAACACGCCACGCCACGGCGCGTAACGCCATCCGGAGATACCGATGTGAATCTTGCCCATGCGCGGTCCGAACAATGCGTTTTGCTTGTTCGACGCGCATGGAAAGGCTGCGTTCCGGCGTTGCGGGAGCCGGCCGAGCTGCGTCAATCCGAAGTGCTCAGCCGCGCTCGCGCAGGATGCGTGCCACGCCCGGAATCCGGCGCACGTTGCGCATCAGGCGGGCCAGATGGATGCGGTCCTCGACCTGTATCGTGAATCGAAGGTGCTGCATCGCGTGTTCGCGGTCGTCATCCATCGTCACATAGGTGATGTTGGCGTCAGATTCGCCGATCTCGGCGGCCACGCGCGCGAGCGCGCCGCGCTCGTTCTCGACCAGGACCTTGATCCGGCAGTCGAAGCGACGCGTGAGGTCGCCGCCCCAGGCCAGTTCGATCCACCGGTCCGGCTCCTTGGCCTGGTGGCGTTTGGCCACCTCGCATTCGGCGCCATGCACACTGATGCCCTGATCGCGCCGCAGCTGGCCGATGATGGCGTCGCCAGGAATCGGCTGGCAGCAGGGCGCGAGCTGCACCGACACGCCTTCATTGCCGGTGATGACTACCGGGTCCAGCTTGCCCGGCTGTTGCTCGGCCTCCGACAGCGGGGGAAGGGGCGCGTGCGGGTCGTTTTCCATCAGCGTGCGGATATGGCGCGCGACCAGCGTCGCCATGCGCTTGCCCACGCCGATATCGGCGTACAGCTCGTCCATCGAGCGGGCGCTCGATTCGTTGAGCAGGCGCTCGACCAGTGCATCGGAAAGCCTGGGATCGACCTGCAGCGCCGCGAGCGACTGCGTCAACAGGCGCTTGCCGAGTTCGGTGGATTCAGCCAGGTTGATCGTGCGCAGGTGATGGCGGATCGCGGAGCGCGCCTTGCCGGTTCGCACGAAGGTAAGCCAGTTCGGCGTCGGACGCGAGGAGGGCGCGGTGACAATCTCGACGATGTCACCGTTGCGCAACTCGGTGCGCAACGGCACGTGTTCGTGATTCACGCGTGCGGCGATGGCCTGGTCGCCGATGTCGGTGTGGATCGTGTAGGCGAAGTCGAGCACCGTTGCGCCGCGGGGCAGCGCGATGATCTTGGACTTCGGCGTGAACACGTAGACCGAATCGGGGAACAGATCGACCTTCACGTGCTCGAGGAATTCGGCCGAATCGCCGGTTTGCTTCTGTATGTCGAGCAGCGACTGCAGCCAGGCGTGCGTGCGCTGCTGCAGGTCCGTCAGATTCGCATCGTTTTCCTTGTACAGCCAGTGCGCCGCGACGCCGGCTTCGGCAACGCGGTGCATCTCCTCGGTACGGATCTGGAATTCGACCGGTGTGCCATACGGGCCGATCAGCGTCGTGTGCAGCGACTGGTAGCCGTTGAGCTTCGGGATCGCGATGTAATCCTTGAACTTTCCCGGCATCGGCTTGTACAGCGCATGCAGCGTGCCCAGCGCAACATAACAGTTCGGGAAGCTGTCGACCACGATGCGAAAGCCGTAGACGTCGAGCACCTGGGAGAACGACAGGTGCTTGTTGCGCATCTTCCGGTAGATGCCGAACAGCGTCTTTTCGCGGCCCTGCACGTGCGCGCGGATGCCGCCGGCCGCGAGCGTATTGGTGACCGATTCCAGGATCTTGCTCACCAGCTCGCGCCGATTGCCGCGCGCCGCCTTCACCGCCTTGGCCAGCGTCTTGTAGCGCAGCGGATAGAGGTGGGCGAACGCCAGTTCCTGCATCTCGCGGTAGAGATT
>DATLGF010000017.1:0-6289 GCA_035540575.1 Noviherbaspirillum sp. | reverse complement strand
AACGGCATCACCCAGGTCTACCAGCTTGCCGCGCTGCTGTCCGTCACCGGGGAGCAGGCGCCGCTGAAGGCCTGGACGCTCAACATGAACGGGCTGCTGAACATCCTGGAGCTTGCGCGCGAACGCACGCAGGCCGGCAAGCCGTTGAAAGTGTTCTGGCCTTCGTCGATCGCCGCCTTCGGCCCGCACACGCCGGCGGTGGACACGCCGCAGCTGGCGGTGATGGACCCGACCACGATCTACGGGATCAGCAAGCAGGCCGGCGAGCGCCTGTGCGAGTACTACTTCACGAAGTTCGGCGTGGACGTGCGCAGCATCCGCTATCCCGGCATCATCAGCTACAAGGCGCCGCCCGGCGGCGGGACCACCGACTATGCGATCGCAATCTTCCATGCGGCGCGCCGCGGCGAGCGTTACACCTGCTTCCTCGGTCCCGAGACCACGCTGCCGATGATCTACATGCCCGACGCGATACGCGCCACCATCGAGCTGATGGAAGCCCCGCCGGAGAAGGTGCGCATCCGCTCCGCCTACAATGTGGCCGGACTGAGCTTCAATCCGCGCGAGTTGGCCGCGGCCATCAGGAAGCGGGTGCCGGGTTTCGAAATTGTCTACGCCCCGGATCACCGGCAGGCGATCGCCGATACCTGGCCGCACAGCCTCGACGACACCCATGCGCGCGCGGACTGGGGATGGGCGGCGGAAACAGGCCTGGACGGACTGGTCGACGACATGCTGGCGCATGTGCGGCCGCAGGCCGCGACACTGCACCACGCCGCGTAACGAGGCAGGCAGCCGCCGGGTGGCGGGTA
The DNA here is from genome assembly GCA_035540575.1 of Noviherbaspirillum sp. Taxonomy (GTDB): domain Bacteria; phylum Pseudomonadota; class Gammaproteobacteria; order Burkholderiales; family Burkholderiaceae_D; genus Noviherbaspirillum. The sequence continues at coordinate 5,477 of DATLGF010000017.1, read as the reverse complement.
TAATCGCCACTTGGCAGCCCCTTCTCATTCCACCCGACATGCAATACCTATCCACTCGCGGCCAGGCGCCGGCGCAATCCTTTTCCCAGATTCTTCTCGGCGGTCTCGCGCCGGACGGCGGCCTGTATCTTCCGATCGAATACCCGAAGGTCAGCGGTGCGGAACTGGATGCCTGGCGCAAGCTGTCCTACGCGGATCTCGCCTTCGAGGTGCTGAAAAAGTTCGCGACGGATATTCCCGAGCAGGATCTGAAGGCGCTGGCACACAAGACGTATACCCCGCAGGTGTACCGCAACGCGCGCCCGGACGAGGATGCGCGTCAGATCACGCCGTTGCGCGTGCTCGAGGAGCGTGACGGCGGCAAGCTGGTCCTGCAGGCGCTTTCCAATGGCCCGACGCTGGCCTTCAAGGACATGGCGATGCAGTTGCTCGGCAATCTGTTCGAGTACGCGCTGGCCAAGCAGGATGCCGAATTGAACATCTTCGGCGCCACCTCCGGCGACACCGGCAGCGCCGCAGAATACGCGATGCGCGGCAAGAAGGGCATCCGTGTGTTCATGCTCTCGCCGCACAGGAAGATGAGCGCGTTCCAGACCGCGCAGATGTTCTCGCTGCAGGACCCGAACATCATCAACATCGCAGTGGAGGGTGTGTTCGACGACTGCCAGGACATGGTCAAGGCGGTGTCGAACGACCTTGCGTTCAAGTCGCGTTACAAGATCGGCACCGTCAACTCGATCAACTGGGCGCGCGTGGTCGCTCAGGTGGTCTACTACTTCCGCGGCTATCTGGCAGCCACCGGCAGCAACGACCAGAAGGTGTCGTTCACCGTCCCCTCGGGAAATTTCGGCAACATTTGCGCAGGGCATATCGCGCGCATGATGGGTCTGCCGATCGACAAGCTCGTGGTCGCGACCAACGAGAACGACGTGCTCGACGAGTTCTTCCGCACCGGCGTCTACCGCGTGCGCAAATCGGCGGAGACCTACCATACGACCAGTCCTAGCATGGACATCAGCAAGGCGTCCAATTTCGAACGCTTCATCTACGACCTGCTCGGCCGCGACGCCGCGCGCGTGAACGCGCTGTTCCGCAAGGTCGAGACGCACGGCGGCTTCGATCTCTCGGGCAGGCCGGGCAGCGACGGCGACGAGTTCGGCAAGGTCGCAGGATACGGTTTCGTCTCGGGCAAGTCGGTGCATGCCGACCGCATTGCGACGATCCGCGATGTGCATGAGCGCTATGGCATCACGATCGACACGCACACCGCCGACGGCGTGAAGGTCGCGCGCGAGCACCTGACGCCGGGCGTGCCGATGATCGTGCTGGAGACGGCGCTGCCGGCCAAGTTCAATGAAACCATCCGCGAAGCGCTCGGCCGCGATGCGGAGCGCCCGGCCGGCTTCGAGAACATCGAGGCGCTGCCGCAGCGTTTCATCGTGATGCCTGCGGACGTCGAGCAGATCAAGCAGACCATCGCCCGGCACACCGGTTTGTAGGTGGAGGCTGCCAGGATGCAGACGAGCGGAAAGAAACCGATGCTGAGCGCAGCCGAAGCCCTCGACCTGCTGCTTGCGGCGGCAAGGCGGATTACCGATACCGAAACGCTGCCCACCTTCGAGGCGAACGGCCGCGTGCTGGCCGCGGATCAGACGTCGCGGCTGGATGTCCCGCCGATGGACAACACCCAGATGGACGGCTATGCGGTGCGTGCCGCCGACTGCGCGGGCGGTGCGGCAACGCTGCCCGTCGCGCAGCGCATTCCGGCCGGGCACGTCGGCCAGCCGCTATTGCCGGGCACGGCCGCGCGCATCTTCACCGGCGCGATGATTCCCGAGGGTGCGGATGCGGTCGTCATGCAGGAGCAGTGCGAGGTGGTGGGAAATGCGCTGGGCAATACGGCGGGCGATGCGGTCATCGTGCGCCATGCGCCGCAGCCGGGGGAGTGGATCCGCCGTCGTGGCGAAGACATTCGCGCGGGCAGCACCATTCTTGCGGCCGGCACGCGCCTGCGCGCCCAGGAACTGGGCCTGGCCGCGTCGGTCGGCCTCGCACATCTGCCGCTGGTCAGGCGCGTGCGCGTGGCGATGTTCTTCACCGGCGACGAACTGACGATGCCGGGCGAGCGGCTCAAGCCCGGCGCGATCTACAACTCCAACCGCTTCGTGCTGCGCGGGCTGCTGGAAAACCTCGGCTGCGAGATCACCGATTTCGGCATCGTGCCCGATTCGCTCGAAGCCACCCGTGAGACCTTGTGCCATGCGGCCGAGCGCCATGACCTGGTGCTGACCTCCGGCGGCGTGTCGGTGGGCGAGGCGGATTTCGTCAAGCCGGCAGTCGAGGCGGAAGGGCGCCTGGACATGTGGCAGATCGCAATCAAGCCAGGCAAGCCGCTGGCCTTCGGCGAGGTGCGCCGCAAGTTCGGTTCGGCCTTCTTCATCGGACTGCCCGGCAATCCGGTCTCAAGCTTCGTGACCTTCCTGCTGTTTGTGCGGCCGTTCCTGCTGCGAATGCAGGGCGTGCAGCGCGTGGCGCCGCGCGCGTATGCGATGCGCGCGGATTTCGACTGGCCGAAGGCGGACCGCCGCAATGAGTTCCTGCGCGCGCGCCTCAATGGCGAGGGAGGGCTGGAGCTGTACCCGAACCAGGGCTCGGCGGTGCTGACCTCGACGGTGTGGGGCGACGGGCTGGTCGACAATCCGCCCGGAACCACGATCTCGCGCGGCGACATCGTGCGCTTCCTTCCGTTCAGCGACCTGCTAGATTGATATGCGTATACAGCTACGATTCTTCGCGAGCGTGCGCGAGGCGCTCGGAACCGGCGCGGAAATGCTTGAACTGCCGGCCGACGTGAGGACGGTCGGCGACGTGCGGGCTTTCCTGCGGCAACGCGGCGGCGCGTGGGAAGAGACGCTTGCCGAGGGGCGGGCGCTGCGCATGGCCTGGAATCACCAGATGACCGGCGCCGATACACCCATTGCCGATGGCGGTGAGGTCGCGTTCTTTCCGCCGGTAACCGGAGGCTAGCATGCCGGTGCGTGTGCAAATCGAGGATTTCGATCTTTCCGCCGAGGTGGCGGCATTGCGTGCCGGTAATGCGAAAGTCGGCGCGGTGGCGGCATTTATTGGCACGGTGCGCGACATGAACGACGGCGAGGGCGTCGCGTCGATGGAGCTCGAGCACTACCCGGGAATGACCGAGACAGCGCTGGAAGAGATCGTCACCGAGGCGAAGCGCCGCTGGCCGGTGTTCGATGCAACCGTGATTCACCGCGTCGGCCCGCTCCAGCCGCTCGACCAGATCGTGCTGGTGGCCGTTACCTCCGCGCACCGCGGCGAGGCGTTCGCCGCCTGCGAGTTCATCATGGACTACCTGAAGACGGCCGCGCCGTTCTGGAAAAAAGAGCAGACCGCGCAAGGCGCCCGCTGGGTCGACGCCAGGGTGTCGGACGATGCGGCGCTGGCGCGATGGGGGTTGCGCTCTACCAACCTCGCCGGCGACGAATGAACTGGCTGGCGATCGGCGTCGGCGCGGCGCTGGGCGCCTGGCTGCGCTGGGCGCTGGCGCTGTGGCTTAACTCGGTGCATTCCACGCTGCCGCACGGCACGCTGGCCGCCAATCTCGCCGGCGGATTCATGGTCGGCATTGCCGTCGCATTTTTCTCCGTGCATGAGGGGCTGCCGATCGCTTGGCGGCTGTTCGTGGTCACCGGTTTCCTCGGCGGCCTCACCACCTTCTCCACCTTCTCCGCCGAATCGCTGCTGCTGCTCCAGCGCGGCGACGTGCTCTGGGCCTTTGCCCATTCGGCCCTGCATCTGTTCGGTTCACTGGCGATGTGCGCTGCCGGCTTCGCGCTGTATCGCGCCCTGGCCTGAGCAGGGTAGCGCGGTTCCGCGCCCGTCTACCGAATGCCCCGACATCCTTGCTTGAAAAGCCGTCGCCCGGCCTTACTTAGCTGGCAAAGGAATCTGACTGGAGTGTTCCATGCGTATCGACAAATTCACGACCAAGCTGCAGGAAGCGCTGGCCGATGCCCAGAGCCTGGCGGTCGGCAACGACAATCAGTACATCGAGCCGGTTCATATCCTGTCGGCCCTGCTGAAACAGGAGGACGGCGGCACGCGCTCGCTGCTGCAGCGCGCCGGCGTGAACGTGGGCGGCCTGTCCGCAGGACTGAAAAGCGCGCTGGAGCGCCTGCCGAAGGTCACGGGGACCGGCGGCGAGGTGCAGATCGGCCGCGAATCGGTCGCGCTGCTGAATCTTGCGGACAAGGAAGCCCAGAAGCGCGATGACCAGTTCATCGCCAGCGAGATGGTGCTGCTGGCCCTGACCGAGGACAAGTCCGAGGCCGGGAGGCTAGCGCGTGAGAACGGCCTCACGCGCAAGGCGCTGGAGGCAGCGATTGACGCGGTGCGCGGCGGCACCCATGTGAACTCGCAGGACGCGGAAGGGCAGCGGGAAGCGCTGAAGAAATACACGCTGGACCTGACCGAGCGTGCGCGTGCCGGCAAGCTCGACCCGGTGATCGGCCGCGACGATGAAATCCGGCGCGCGATCCAGGTGCTGCAGCGGCGCTCGAAGAACAACCCGGTGCTGATCGGCGAGCCGGGCGTGGGCAAGACTGCGATCGTCGAGGGGCTGGCGCAGCGCATCGTCAATGGCGAGGTGCCCGACAGCCTGAAATCCAAGCGTGTGCTTTCGCTCGACATGGCGGCGCTCCTGGCCGGCGCGAAGTACCGCGGCGAATTCGAGGAGCGCCTGAAGTCGGTGCTGAAGGAAATCGCCCAGGACGAAGGGCAGACCATCGTCTTCATCGATGAAATCCACACGATGGTGGGCGCCGGCAAGGCCGAAGGCGCGATCGACGCCGGCAATATGCTCAAGCCGGCGCTGGCGCGCGGCGAACTGCACTGCATCGGCGCAACCACGCTGGACGAGTACCGCAAATACATCGAGAAGGACGCCGCGCTGGAGCGCCGTTTCCAGAAGATTCTCGTCGACGAGCCGAGCGTGGAGGACACGATCGCGATCCTGCGCGGCCTGCAGGAAAAGTACGAAGTGCATCACGGCGTGGAGATCACGGACCCGGCGATCGTTGCCGCAGCCGAGCTCTCGCACCGCTACATCACCGACCGCTTCCTGCCCGACAAGGCGATCGACCTGATCGACGAGGCGGCGTCGAAAATCAAGATCGAGATCGATTCCAAGCCGGAGGTGATGGACCGGCTCGACCGGCGCCTGATCCAGCTGAAGATCGAGCGCGAGGCGGTGAAGAAGGAAACCGACGAGGCGTCGCAGAAGCGGCTGGGGCTGATCGAGGACGAGATCGCCAAGCTCGAACGCGAGTATGCCGACCTGGAGGAAGTCTGGAAGGCGGAGAAGTCCCAGGTGCATGGCAGCCAGCAGATCAAGGAAGAGATCGAAAAGGTGCGCCTGCAGCTCCGACATCTTTTGCCAGTCGCCGCGGCGCTTGGCC
>DATLGF010000016.1:0-2371 GCA_035540575.1 Noviherbaspirillum sp. | reverse complement strand
GTGCTCCTCCAGCTTCCAGGTCTGTCGCGCATTGGGCACGCCGCCGTCGACACGGACGAAGGAGCCCGTGATGTACGCTGCCCCCTCGGAAAGCAGGTAGACCACCGCCGAGGATACTTCGGCCTCGGTTCCGTAGCGCTGCACCGGGGACGTTTTCATCAGGCTGCGGAACTTGGCCTTCATCTCCGGGCCATAGGTGTCGAAGCCGCTGCTGGCGACGAAGCCGGGCGCGACGGCATTGACACGCACGCCCGCGTGTCCCCACTCGCAGGCCGCCGTCTCGGTGAACGACAGCATGCCGGCCCGCGCGGCGCCGCTGTGCGCCATCCCCGGCATCCCCATCCACATGTCCGCGATGATGTTGACGATGGCGCCTCCGTGCGCTTCCATCCACTGCGTGTAGGCCTCTCGAGAGACGAGGAAGCCGCCGTGCAGGTTGTTGCGCACCACTGCGTCCCAGCCCTTGAGCGTGATGTCGCGCACGGGCTGCGGATACTGGCCGCCGGCGTTGTTGACAAGGCCGGCGATGCGGCCGTGCGTCCCGAGCACGTCGGCCACCATCTGCCTGACCCCCGCTTCGTCCCGGATGTCGCACGAATGGATGGTGACCCTGCCTCCGGCTGCCGCATCCGCGATCTCGTCTTTCACGGCCTGGAGCTTCTCGATCTTGCGCCCGACCAGGGCCAGGTCTGCGCCCAGGCTGGCCAGTTCATGGGCGATGCATCGGCCGATGCCGCTGCCGCCGCCAGTGACGATGACCGTCTGCCCCGCGAACAAGCCGGCGCGGTAGATGGATCGATAGGCGTTCTGTGTCATGAATTTCCTTCCGTCTTCGGCGCCGCCTTCAGCATGAAGTTGCCGTGTCCGGTGGCGATCGGCTTGTCGGGGCTCGATTGCCAGGCCTCGACGCGCAGGTGGGCCACGCGCTGGCCCTGCTTGACCATGAACACGTTGGCGTAGGTGTCTTCGGGCCGGCCCGAGCGCAGGTACTCGAAGTTGAAATTGATCGTCTTGGGCAGGTCGGCGCTTTCCATGTGCCACAGCAGGTAGAACAGCCCGGCGCACTCGATGAATCCGCCGGTCGCGCCACCGTGCAGCGCCGGCAGCGCCGGGTTGCCGATCAGCTTGCGGTCGAAAGGCATGCAGGCGGTGAACTGGTCGCCCTTGATGTCCAGTCGCAGGTTGAGGAACCGCGCATACGGAACCAGGTCGATCAGCGGGTCCCAGTTGCGGCTCGCCCGCGCGGACCGAATCAGTTCGGTCAGGTTCATGGCATCGGTGCCTCCAGTGCCTGCACCGCTTCGTCCAGCGAAATCGCCGGCCCTTCGGTGAACATGAAGATCGCGGACGAGGTCGCAATCGGATCGTCCGGGCTGTCGTGGTAGGCGGCGCCGCGCACGAACGCCAGTTCGTGGCCGAGCTTGTAGCAGACCGCACCGCCCAGGATGTCGCGCCCCGGGGTGGCCGGCTTGAGGTAATCGATGCGCAGGTCCAGCGTGGCCATGCGCCTGAGCCTGGCCATGCGCACGAAGATCGCGAGGCCGTAGCAGCTGTCGAGCAAGGCGGTGATCACGCCGCCGTGCACCACGCCCGTTTCGGGGTTGCCGACCGTCCGTGGATCGTATGGCGCCCGGATCACGCACCAGTCGGGTTGAACCGCGTGCAGCTGCAGTCCCAGCTCGCGGCTGTACGGCGAGATCACGGTGATCTGCTGCCACTTTCGCATCAGCAGGTCGTCTGCATCAGCCGATTCCGGCATGTCTTCTCCAGGTGAATGTGGCGTCCGCAGGGGCCCGACGCGGGCGCAGCGCCAGGCTATCTCCCGGGGCATGCTTCGTCATGGACGGTTCCTGAGATCGCGGAGTCGCCGGCAGCACAGCGGAAACTTCGACACGCCGGAAGTATTCAGGCCCGCATGGCGGCTAGGGTACCGCTATGCATCAAGTGCCCACTCAGGGGACGCCCGATGACGCGCTCCGCCAGGCGCGACGCCTCGACCAGCTTTTCCAGGTCGATTCCAGTGTCGATCCCCATCTCCTGGCACATGAAAACCATGTCCTCGGTACAAACGTTACCCGAGGCGGAGCCGTCCTTGTGCCCGGCGAAGGGGCAGCCGCCCAGGCCGGCGACGGAGCTGTCGAACAGCTCCACGCCCATCTGCAGCGCTGCGAAGACGTTGGCGCCGCCCAGGCCGCGCGTATCGTGCAGATGCAGGCCGATGCGCGCTTGAGGGACGAGCTCCCGCACCGCGCCGATGCGGCGCTGGATCTCTTTCGGATTGGCCCAGCCCATCGTGTCCGCCAGGTAGAAGGCCGGAAACGGGATGCGCCGGTCGGCGCACACGTCGGCAAGCCAGCGCACGACATCGGTG
>DATLGF010000015.1:0-4986 GCA_035540575.1 Noviherbaspirillum sp. | reverse complement strand
GCTCGATGTGCCTGGCGATGAACGCCGACCGGCTGGAGCCGGGCGAGCGCTGCGCCTCGACCTCGAACCGCAACTTCGAAGGGCGGCAGGGGCAGGGCGGACGCACGCATCTGGTGTCGCCGGCGATGGCCGCGGCCGCCGGCATCGCCGGGCATTTCGTCGACGTCCGGGCGATGCGCTAGTCGTTTCTCAGGGAGGAAAATATGAAGAAAGCGTTCATGCTGCTTGGAGTTCTTGCGATTCTGGCGGGTTGCAACACCTTCCAGGGCGTAGGCAAGGATGTGAAGCGGGCCGGCGAAGCGATCGAGAACGCCGCCAGAAGATAACGCCGCCAACCGATGAGAGAAGGTTCGTCGCCGACGAACGAAGCGAATATGGACAAATTCACCGTACATGAAGGATTGGTTGCGCCACTGGACCGCGCGAATGTCGATACCGACGCCATCATCCCCAAGCAATTCCTGAAATCGATCAAGCGCTCCGGCTTCGGTCCCAACCTGTTCGACGAGTGGCGCTATCTCGACCACGGCGAGCCTGGCATGGACAATTCGACGCGCCCGCTCAACCCGGACTTCGTGCTGAACCAGCCGCGTTATCAGGGTGCGTCGATCCTGCTCACGCGCAAGAACTTCGGCTGCGGCTCCTCGCGCGAGCACGCGCCCTGGGCGCTTCAGCAATACGGCTTTCGCGCGGTGATCGCGCCGAGCTTTGCGGATATCTTTTTCAATAACTGCTACAAGAACGGCTTGCTGCCGATCGTGCTCACGGAGTCGCAGGTCGACCAGTTGTTCAACGAGGTCAAGGCCTTCCCGGGCTACAAGCTGGTGATCGACCTGGACAAGCAGACGGTTGCCACGAGCAACGGCGGCACGGTCTACCCGTTCGAAATCGACGCTTTCCGCAAGTACTGCCTGCTGAACGGCTTCGACGACATCGGGCTGACGCTGCGGCACGCGGACAAGATCCGCGCGTTCGAAGAGCGCCATCTGGCCGCTCACCCCTGGCTCGCCAACACCATTTGAAGTCGTTCCGGCGCATGCCGGAGCCGGGCGCCCGCTTGAGCGCCGGTTTCGGCATTGACGGAGCGTCATGAGAACCACCGCACCGAATACGACAATGAAAATCGCAATCCTGCCCGGCGACGGCATCGGTCCCGAAATCATCGAACAGGCGACGCGCGTGTTGCACGCGCTGGACGAAAAGTTTGAACTGGAAGCTGCACCGGTCGGCGGCGCCGGCTACGAGGCCCATGGCCATCCGCTTCCGGACGCCACGCTGAAGCTGGCCCAGGAGGCCGATGCGGTGTTGTTCGGCGCGGTCGGCGACTGGAAATACGACAACCTGGAACGCGCGCTGCGCCCTGAGCAGGCGATCCTTGGCCTGCGCAAGAATCTTGGCCTGTTTGCCAACCTGCGCCCGGCGATCCTCTACCCGGAGCTGGCCGGCGCCTCGACGCTCAAGCCCGAGGTCGTGTCCGGCCTCGATATCCTGATCGTGCGCGAGCTGACCGGCGACATCTATTTCGGCCAGCCGCGCGGCGTGCGCGAATGCCCGGACGGCCCGTTCAAGGGCGCGCGCGAAGGCTTCGATACCATGCGCTATGCCGAGCCGGAAATCCGCCGCATCGCCCACGTCGCCTTCCGGGCCGCGCAGAAGCGCGGAAAGCGCCTGACCAGTGTGGACAAGGCGAACGTGCTCGAAACCTTCCAGTTCTGGAAAGACATCGTGACCGATGTGCACAAGGAATACCCGGATGTCGCGCTCGACCACATGTACGTTGACAACGCCGCGATGCAGCTGGTGCGCGCGCCGAAGAAGTTCGACGTGATCGTGACCGGGAACATGTTCGGCGACATCCTGTCAGACGCGGCGGCCATGCTGACCGGCTCGATCGGCATGCTGCCTTCCGCGTCGCTGGACGCGAACAACAAGGGGTTGTACGAACCATCGCACGGCTCCGCGCCTGACATCGCCGGAAAAGGCGTCGCCAACCCGCTGGCAACCATCCTGTCGGCGGCGATGATGTTGCGTTTTTCGCTCAACAAGGCAGAGCAGGCCGACCGCGTCGAGAAGGCGGTCAAGAAAGTGCTTGCGCAAGGATTGCGCACACCGGATATTTACGAAGAAGGTACGACCAAGGTAGGCACGAAGGAGATGGGTGATGCTGTGGTACGGGCGCTTGGATAGATGGTTTAATTGACGAGGGAGAAAATCGTGAAGTCAGTAGGTCTGGTAGGTTGGCGAGGTATGGTGGGCTCGGTCCTGATGCAGCGCATGCAGGAAGAGAGCGATTTCGATCATATCGAACCGGTGTTCTTTTCGACATCCAATGCGGGCGGCAGAGCTCCCGCGATGGCGAAGAATGAAACCGCGCTCAAGGACGCCAACAATATTGATGAGCTGAAAAAATGCGACATCATCATTACCTGCCAGGGCGGCGACTACACGACCGAGATTTTCCCGAAACTGCGCGCTGCGGGCTGGAACGGCTACTGGATCGACGCAGCCTCGACGCTGCGCATGGCCGATGACGCCGTCATCGTGCTCGATCCGGTCAATCTGCATGTGATCAAGGATGCGCTCGGGCGGGGTGTAAAGAATTACATCGGCGGCAACTGCACGAATTCGATCCTGCTGATGGGCGTCAACGGCCTGTTCAAGGAAGGCCTGGTCGAATGGGTCAGCTCGATGACCTACCAAGCCGCTTCCGGCGGCGGCGCGAATCACATGCGCGAACTGCTCAAGGGCATGGGCGTGATTCACGCCGCAGTGGCCGACGAGCTGGCCACGCCGTCCTCGGCGATCTTGGACATCGATCGGAAGGTTGCCCATACGATCCGCAACGACGTGCCGACTGAATTCTTCCCGGCGCCTTTGGCCGGCGGCCTGATCCCGTGGATCGACAAGCAGCTCGACAACGGCCAGTCCAAGGAAGAATGGAAGGGGCAGGCCGAAGTCAACAAGATCCTCGGCACCAACCACGTCATCCCGGTGGACGGCCTGTGCGTGCGCATCGGCGCGATGCGCTGCCACAGCCTGGCACTGACGCTGAAGCTGAAGAAGGATGTTCCGCTCGCTCAGATCGAAGAGATCATCCGCGCCGGCAATCCGTGGGTGAAATGGGTGCCGAACGAGCGTTCGGCCACCGAGCGCGAGCTGACACCCGCTTCGATCACGGGCAACCTGCAGGTTGGCGTCGGACGCGTGCGTAAGCTGAACATGGGGCCCGAATACCTGTCGGCCTTCGTGATCGGCGACCAGCTGCTCTGGGGCGCCGCGGAACCGTTGCGCCGGATGCTGCGCATCCTGCTGGAAGGCTGATTCGCTTTCCGGCCAAGGTTGGGGCCGGCTCGCCTTGCGGCGGGCCGGCCCCAATTGCGTTGTGTGCGGACAACAAAATCTTGCGGCCCACGGCCCGTTCTTACGCTGCGGAACTTTTGATCGCGCCCTGCAATCTGCAGCATCTGCTTCGCGTCATGCGGCAATACACGCGATCGCACATGGAACGCCCGCGATTGCACCGGTTTTTATCCCCGCATGAGGTCGTTGGCGCTATTGCATGAGTTGGCAACTTGGATACACTTGCGGCCGTAAGTCCATGATGATATGGTGAAAGTTGCCCTGAATAATTTTTCGAGGCGCCGTTGCGGCGCCTCGTTTCCGACACGGACTGTCTTTTATGCCCTCCAAGATGCACTCAGATAAGCGCGCGCCGCTCGCCGGTTTCAGCAGGAAGACGCTCAGTGCGGCCGTCGTCTCGGCACTGCTCGTCTCGAACGCCTTTGCCGCCGGCCTGGGGCGCATGACAGTCCTGTCCTCGCTCGGCCAGCCGCTGCGCGCCGAGATCGAGCTGACCGCCGTGTCGAAGGACGAGATCGGCGCGCTCGCTGCCAAACTCGCGTCGTCCGAAGCATTTCGTCAGGCGAACATCGACTTCAACGCGGCCTTGCTTTCGCTGCGTTTCAATGTCGAAAACCGCGGCGACCGCCATTTCATCCGGGTGACGTCGAGCCAGCCGCTGAACGAGCCTTTCGTCGACATGCTGCTCGAGCTGAGCGGACCGAACGGCCGCCTGATCCGGGAATACACGTTCCTGCTCGATCCGCCAGACCTGCGCATGACCCAGTCTGCGTCAGTGGCACCGGCGCCTGTGCCGCAACTCGGTTCGGCCGGCACGCAGCAGGCAGCGGCAGTGTCCCAACAGCCCGGCACGGCGGCGCCTCGCGCCGCTGCGGTTCCGTCTGCTTCACGCGCGGCATCCCCGGCGGCAGGTGCCGAGGCCGGGGTAACCGATTACCAGGTGCGGCAGGGTGATACGCTTACCCAGATCGCGGGTCGCGTCAAACCGGCTCACGTTTCGCTCGATCAGATGGTGGTCGCGCTGTACCAGAGCAACCAGGATGCCTTCGACGAGAAGAACATGAACCGGTTGAAGGCCGGCCAGATTCTCAACGTGCCCGACGCGGAGACTGCGGCAGCGGTCGAGCCCGCGGCGGCGCGCAGCATCATCATTGCCCAGGCGGCCGACTTCAACGCATACCGCCAGCGCCTGGCTGGCCAGGTGGCGTCCGCGAGCGCCCGTCGTGCCGGCGAAGCACGTCAGGCCGCAGGCGGGCAGATCACCGCGAGGGTGGAAGAGCGCGCAGGCCCGGCGTCGGCGTCGCCGGATCGCCTGCAACTTTCGCATGCAACGGCAGACGGCGCAGGGAACGTGACGGCCGAGGACTTGATCGCGCGCGACAAGGCGCTCGCCGAGGCGCAGGCGCGCGTGAAGGAACTCGAGAGGAACGTCAGCGACCTGCAGAAGCTGCTCGAGCTCAAGAATGCCAGCCTGGCCGAACAGCAGAACCAGGCCGAGGCGGCGAGGTCGGGGGCGACGCCGGAGCCCGCCGCGCCGGTTGCCGCAGCAGCGCCCGCAGCAGCGCCGGAGCCGGTACAGGCCGATGCCGCGCCGACGCCTGGCAGCGCAGCGCCGGCCCCCGTCGC
>DATLGF010000014.1:0-4654 GCA_035540575.1 Noviherbaspirillum sp. | reverse complement strand
ATACGAATGACATCGAGCGGCACTATCGACATGCGATCCAGGCCGCGCGCCGGGAAGTCTGGATCGCCTGCGCCTACTTCTTCCCGAGCTACTCGCTGCTGCGCGAGATGCGCCAGGCAGCGCTGCGCGGCGTGCGCGTGCGCCTGATCCTGCAGGGCAAGCCGGACATGGTCATCGTCCCCATCGCGGCGCGCCTGCTGTACGGATGCCTGGTACGGGACGGCGTTTCCATCTACGAATATTGCCGGCGCCCGCTGCATGCGAAGGTGGCGCTCGTCGACGACGAATGGGCCACCGTCGGCTCCAGCAACCTCGAACCGTTCAGTCTGTCGCTGCAGCTCGAGGCCAACGTGATGCTGCGTGCCCCCGAATTCAACCGGATCCTGCGCGCGTCGCTGACGCAGATGATCGAGCAGCACTGCGTGGAAGTGGAACCGCAAAGCCTGCCGCGCGACAGCTGGTGGCGCAGCGCGGTGGGCGTTGCTGTGTTCCACTTCCTGCGCCACTTTCCCTGGTGGGCCGAGCGCCTGCCGACGCACCGCCCGCGCCTGACCGTGCTTGGAGCCGAGGAACGCAAGCAATTCACCGAGGGCGGCGGGAATGATTGACCGCCATCGCGCCTGGACGCTGTTCAAGCGGGTATTGACGGTGGCCTTCATCAGCATCGTGCTGGTACTGCTGGTGACCCAGTTGCGCGACGTCGATTGGGGCGAGGTACGCGCGTCGCTCGGCCGCTATCAGGCACCGGTACTGCTGCTCGCATTCGCGCTGGCGGCCGCCAGCCACGCGCTTTACGGCCTGTTTGACCAGATCGGACGCGTCTATACCGGTCACCGCCTCGCTCGCCTGCGGGTTGCGCGGATCGCTTTCGTGAGCTACGCGTTCAACCTGAACATGGGCGCGATGATCGGCGGCGTGGGATTTCGCTACCGACTCTATTCACGCTACGGGCTGGACGGCGCCACGATCACCCGGGTGATGGGACTGAGCGTGGCGGCGAACTGGCTTGGCTACCTCGTGGTGGGCGGGACGGTATTCGCGATGAGAGAGATCGCCTTGCCCGCCGGCTGGGAGATCGGCACCGCCGGACTGCAATGGATAGGCTTTGCAATGCTGGCCGCGGCCGCCGGCTATCTTGCCGCCTGCGGCTTGTCGAGGCGGCGCAGCTGGACCGTGCGCGGGCACGAGATCGTGCTGCCCTCGCTGCGCATGGCCTTGCTTCAGGTCCTGATTTCCTCGCTGAACTGGATGCTGATTGCGGCGCTGATCCATGTACTGCTGTTCGGGCAGGTCTCGTACCTGACTGTGCTGGCGGTGTTCCTGATCAGCGCGATCGCCGGCGTGCTCGCCCACATCCCGGCCGGGCTCGGGGTGATCGAACTGGTGTTCGTCACCCTGCTCGGCCACCTCCTCGCGCCGAGCGAGCTGATCGCCGCGCTGTTCGCCTATCGCGCGGTCTACTACCTGGCGCCGCTGGCGCTCGCACTGTTCGTGTATCTCCACCTGGAAACGCGGGCCAAGGCCCACGCCCAGTGAGGATGAAGACCCAGGCTCAGCCCTGCAACGCGGCGCGCACCTGTTGCAGCGAGGTCGGGTCCTCGATGGTCGTCAGGTCGCCGGGATCGCGCCCTTCGCAGATCGCCTGGATCGAACGGCGCAGCAGCTTGCCGGAACGCGTTTTCGGCAGCAGCGTGACGAAATGCACGCGCGCCGGACGCGCGACCGCGCCCAGCTGCTTGTCCACCACGGCCATGATCTCCGCCTCCTGCGCCTTGCGCCCCTCGGGCGTGGCGACTGCATCGGGATGCTTCAGGACCGCGAACGCCATCGCCACCTGCCCCTTCAGCTTGTCCTCGACGCCAACCACGGCCACCTCCGACACGTTCGGATGGCTGGAGATGCTCTCCTCGATCTCTCGCGTGCCGAGCCGGTGGCCGGCAACGTTGATCACGTCGTCGGTGCGGCCGAGGATGAAGTAATAGCCGTCCGCATCGCGGATGCCCCAGTCGAAGGTCGAGTACAGCTGCTCGCCGGCGTTTGACCGCGTAGAGGACCAGTAGGTCTTCACGAAACGTTCGTCATCGCCGTACACGGTCTGCATGCAGCCCGGCGGCAACGGCCCTTCGATCACGACCACGCCTTTCTCGTTCGCGCCGCACAAGGCGCCGGTCGCCTCGTTGATCAGCTTGACCTTGTAGCCGTACATCGGCACGCCGGGGCTGCCCAGGCGCGTCGGCGTGTGCTCGACGCCGTGCGCGACCGAGAGAATCGGCCAGCCGGTTTCGGTCTGCCAGTAGTTGTCGATGATGGGCACGCCGAGTTCGCCGGCGATCCAGGAGGAGGTCGGCTCGTCCAGCGGTTCGCCGGCCAGGTACAGCGCCTTGAGCGACGACAGGTCGTACTTCTTCATGAACTCGGGCGGCTGCTTCTTCAGCACGCGCACCGCGGTCGGCGCCGAGAACATGCGGGTGACCCTGTACTTCTCGACGATGCTCCACCAGATGCCGGCGTCGGGCCGCGGGGTGGCCAGCACGGGCAGGCCTTCGTACATCACCGTCGCCATGCCGGCGATCAGGGGCCCGTAGACGATGTACGAATGGCCGACGACCCAGCCGATGTCCGAGGTGGAAAAATACGTCTCCCCCGGGTTGCCGCAGAAGATGTATTTCATCGATGCGGCCAGCGCGACCGCATAGCCGCCGACGTCGCGCTGCACGCCCTTGGGCTTTCCGGTCGTGCCGGAGGTGTAGAGGATGTACGAGACCTCGTTCGATTCGAGCCAGGTCACCGGCACCTGTGCATCGATATGCTGCTCGCGCAGGCGCGCGTAGTCCTCGTCGCGCCCTGCGACGCGTTCCATCGGAACCAGTCCGCGATCCACCAGCAGCACCTTGCCCGGCTTGTGATGCGCGAGCCGGATCGCCTCGTCCAAGAGTGGCTTGTACGCGACCGCCTTGCCGCCGCGCGAGCCGGCATCGGCAGACACGATGAGGCTGGGCTTGGCATCGTCGATGCGGGTGGCGAGGCTGTTGGACGCGAAGCCGCCGAATACCACCGAGTGCACGGCCCCGATGCGCGCGCAGGCCAGCATCGCAAACGCCGCCTCGGGCACCATCGGCATGTAAATCAGCACGCGGTCGCCCCTGGACACGCCGAGCGACTGCATGATCGCCGCCATGCGCATCACTTCTGCCTGCAGCTGCGAGAACGTGTAGACCGTCTCGCTGCCGGTCTCGGTCGAGATCGCGATCAGCGCCGGCTTGTCGCCCTGGCTTGCCACCCAGCGGTCGACCGCGTTGTGGCACAGGTTGGTGGTGCCGCCGACGAACCAGCGCGCAAACGGCGGCCGGCTGTAATCGAGCACTTGCGAATACGGCTTTTCCCAGTCGATCAGCCTCGCCTGCTCGCCCCAGAAGGCGTCCGGATCGGTGATCGAGCGCTGGTAGAAATCGGCATAGCTCATCGGGTCTCCTCCTTGCGTCTGTTCCGTCCAGTATCGGTAAAGCGGCTTACGGCGGACTTACGTCAGATTGGGGGGTTCAAAAGGCGTCGCGGGGCACCCGCACCCAGCCCTCCATCAGCACGCGCGCGCTGCGGCTCATGATGGCCTTGGTGACCACCCATTCGCCGTCGACGCGCCGCGCCTCGGCCCCCACGCGCAAGGTGCCGGACGGATGACCGAAGCGCACCGCGGTGCGCTCCCCGCCGCCGGCGGCGAGGTTGACCAGCGTGCCGGGAATCGCGGCAGCAGTGCCGATCGCAACCGCGGCCGTGCCCATCATCGCGTGGTGCAGCTTGCCCATCGACAGCGCGCGCACGACCAGATCGATGTCGCCGGCCTTGACTTCCTTGCCGCTGGACGCGACGTAATCCTTCGGCGGCGCCACGAACGCGATCTTCGGCGTGTGCTGGCGCTTGGCCGCTTCATCCGGCGACTTGATCAGGCCCATGCGCAGCGCGCCGTGCGCGCGGATGGTTTCGAACATCGCCAGCGCCTTCGCGTCGCCGTTGATCGCTTCCTGCAATTCGGTGCCGGTATAGCCGATCGCCTCGGCGTTGACGAAAATCGTAGGAATGCCGGCGTTGATCATCGTCGCCTTCAAGGTACCTACGCCGGGCACTTCGAGATCGTCGACGAGGTTCCCGGTCGGGAACATCGATCCCCCCGCGCCCTCCTCCTCGGCGGCCGGATCCATGAACTCGAGCTGGATTTCGGCGGCCGGGAAGGTCACACCGTCGAGTTCGAAATCGCCGGTCTCCTGCACCGCCCCATCGGTCATCGGCACATGCGCGATGATGGTCTTGCCGATGTTGGCCTGCCAGATGCGCACCGTTGCGATGCCGTTGTCCGGAATCCGTGCCCGATCGACCATGCCGTTGCTGATCGCAAACGGGCCGATCGCCGCCGACAAATTGCCGCAGTTGCCGCTCCAGTCGACGAAGGGCCTGTCGATCGAGACCTGGCCGAACAGGTAGTCGACGTCGTGATCCGGCTTCGTGCTGGGTGCGACGATCACGGTCTTGCTGGTGCTGGAGGTCGCACCGCCCATGCCGTCGATCTGCTTGCCGTAGGGGTCGGGGCTGCCGATCACGCGCATCAGGAAGGCATCGCGCACCGCGCCGGGCAGGCGCGCGCCTTCGGGCAGGTCTTCAT
>DATLGF010000013.1:0-6029 GCA_035540575.1 Noviherbaspirillum sp. | reverse complement strand
GCAACGGGAACTGCTGGTCGTCGAGGACGCGTACACCGATCCGCGTTTCGCCGACAATCCGCTGGTGCGGCAGGATCCCGGGATCCGCTTCTATGCCGGTGCGCCGCTGGTCACCGCGGACGGACACGCGATC
Source organism: Noviherbaspirillum sp. (assembly GCA_035540575.1). Taxonomy (GTDB): domain Bacteria; phylum Pseudomonadota; class Gammaproteobacteria; order Burkholderiales; family Burkholderiaceae_D; genus Noviherbaspirillum. Next base: position 5,896 of record DATLGF010000013.1, on the reverse strand, counting down.
GGCAGTCTCGGCGTGATGGACCGGGTGGCGCGGGGCTTGTCGCCGCTGCAGGAGCAGGCCCTGCGTGTGCTGGCGCATGAAGTGGTTGCGCAGATTGAGCTGCGCAGCAAGCTCGAGGAAACGCGGGCGCTCCTGGCCGAACGGGATCAGGCGCAGCAGGCGCTGGAGCGCTCGCATATGCAGTTGGAGCGCGAGGTGCAGGCACGCACCGAGGATTTGCAGCAGGCAAACCGCGCGCTCAATGCGAGCGCGCAGAGGGCTGTGCGCGAAGCCCTGCTGTCACAGGCGATCATCGACAGCCTTCCCGGCCTGGTTTACGTGCTCGATTGCAAGGGGCGCTTCCTGCGCTGGAATCGCAACTACGAGTCGATCGCGGGCTACAGCGCCGATGAGATGGTCCACGCGCGCGTCGAAGATTTTTTTCCTGATCCGGACCAACGCGAGCAGGTGATGCAGGCCTTGCACGGCGTGCTGGCCGGAGCGAGCAATTCCGTCGAAGCCGATTTCCTGACCCGCTCGGGCGAGCGTATTCCGTATTTCTTCACCGGCGCGCCCATCGAGCTCGACGGCCGCGCCGGAGTATGCGGAATGGGCGTCGACATCAGCGCACGCCGCCGTGCGGAAGAGGCGTTGAGGCTGCGCGACCGGGCCGTTCAGGCCAGCGTGAATGCCATCATCATCACCGACCTCGCGTCCAACATTACCTTCGTCAATCCGGCCTTCGAGCGCATTACCGGCTACACGATGAATGAAGCTCTCGGGCGCAACTGCCGCTTCCTGCAGGCAGGAGACCGCGACCAGCCTGCACTGGCGACCCTGCGCGCGGCCGTCGACCGGCGCGAGGAATGCGCGGTCCTGCTGCGCAACTACCGCAAGGACGGAACGCTGTTCTGGAACGACGTTCACATCGCCCCGGTTCGGGATCCGCACGGCGAGGTCACGCATTTCGTCGGCGTGATCAACGACATGACTGCAATCAAGCGCTACGAGCAGGAGCTGGAGCGCCTGATCAACGTCGATGCGCTGACCACGCTGGCCAGCCGCAAGGTCCTGCATGACCGCCTGCGCGCGGCAATCGCCACCGCGCACCGGCTCGGCACTACCGTCGTGGTCGGCTTCATCGATCTCGACAACTTCAAGTTCATCAACGAAAGCCTCGGCCATACCATCGGCGATGCCTTGCTGAAGTCGGTCGCCACCCGCCTGTTGAGCTGCCTGCAGGGGGAGGACACGGTGGCGCGCTATGGCGGAGATGAATTTGCCTTCATCCTCGTCGGCTATAACGACGAGACGCAGGTCGGCATGCTGGTGGACAAGATCCTCAAAACGATAGACCAGCCGTTCTACGTGGAAGAACACCAGTTCTTTGTCAGCTGCAGCATCGGCCTGAGCCTGTATCCGCGCGACGGCGACGACGCCGACACGCTGCTGAAGAATGCCGATGCGGCGATGCACCTGGCCAAGGAGCGCGGGCGCAACAATTTCCAGTTCTTCACGCCGGCGATGAGCCGTCGGGTGACCGAGCGACTGTCGATGGAGGCGAGCCTGCGGCGCGCGCTGGCGAACGACGAGTTCGAGCTGCACTACCAGCCCAAGCTGGACCTGCGCACCTCCCAGGTGGTCGGCGCGGAAGCCTTGCTGCGCTGGTTTCCGCGCCATGGGCGCGGGCCGGTTTCGATCCCGCCGTCGGCCTTCATTCCGCTGGCCGAGGAGACCGGCCTGATCAACGCCATCGGCGAGTGGGTGCTGCACACGGCCTGCGCGCACAACAAGGCGCTCCAGGCGCGCGGTCTGCCGCCACTGCGCATGGCGGTGAACATTTCGGCACGCCAGTTCGAGCCGAAGACAATCGTTTCCCTTGTGCAGCGTGCGCTCAGCGCGAGCGGGCTGGCGGCCGCCTCCCTCGAACTCGAACTGACGGAAAGCCTCGTGATGCGCAATCCGGAGGAGGCCATCCGTGTACTTGGTGAACTGAAGGAGATGGGCTTGTGCCTGGCGATCGACGACTTCGGCACCGGTTACTCGAGCCTGAGCCAGCTGCAGCGTTTCCCGGTCGACCTGCTGAAGATCGACCAGTCCTTCGTGCGCGACATCGGCGCCGATCCGAACGACGCGATCATTGCGCGCGCGGTGATCTCGCTCGGCCACAGCCTGGGGCTGGATGTGATTGCGGAAGGCGTGTCGAGCCAGGAGCAGCTGACCTTCCTGAGGGAGAACGGCTGCGACGAGATCCAGGGTTATCTGTTCAGCCCGCCACTGCCGATGGAGGACCTTGTGCGTTTCATCCAGGAGCCGAGGCCGCCCGGAAACGTGGTCCCCAAGGGTGCATAGTGCGTGCGGCGGGGCGGCCGCACGCTGTTCATCACTACTTCACCGCCTTCTTGTTGGCGTCGGTGATGGTCCAGTAGTAGATCGTCTTGTAGCCGACCTGTTCGACCTTTTCCGGCGGCCATTCGTCGCCCATGTCGAAATCGTGCGAGACCACGCGCGTGCCGACCTTCAGCTGGCGCCACAGTTGCGGACGCAGCTTGCGGTTGATTTCCGGCAGCAGATACAGCGTCACGACAGTCGCATTGGAGAAATCGGATTCGAACAGATCGCCGACCTTGAACTCGACCTTGTCGGTCACGCCGGCCTTCTGTGCATTGTCCTTCGCCTCCGCGATACGCACCGGGTTGATGTCGATGCCCACGCCGCGCGCGCCGAACTCGCTGGCGGCGGTAATCACGATGCGGCCGTCGCCGCAGCCGAGGTCGTAGACCACGTCGTCCTTGCCGACGCGCGCCATTTCCAGCATCTTGTCGACCACTGGCTGCGGCGTCGGCACATACGGCACATCAGGTGGACGAACCGGCTCCGTGGTGGACTGGGCGTGGGCCGGTCCGCTGCCCAGCAACATGAGAGCCGCCAGCATCGCCGCGGCCCACAACAGGCGCACGGTGCGCGCGGAGAAAGCAGAACCTGCGTTCATCGATGTCTCCTCAAAAGGTTTTCACGGCAGAACGTTGCTGGCGCGCATGCTGCGCACGCACCAGCAGCAACAGGACGAGACCGATGGCCAGCACGCCCACGCCGATCCAGGCGGCGTTCAGTCCGCCCAGCGATTGGCTGTAAACATAGGACAGGCTGGACCACAGCATGTACGCGCACATCGCGCAGAACACCAGCGGCAGCAGCGGATACAGCGGCACCTTGAACGGGCGCTCGGTATTTGGCTCGCGGTAGCGCAGCACGAACAGCGAGACACCGGAGAGCAGGAAGAACAGCCAGAACACCGGCGCGGTGAATTCGACCATCGAGCGGAAGCCCGCGCCGGTCCACGCGCCCACCAGCACCAGCAGCAGCGCGGCAAGCGTCTGCACGCGCAGCGCGTTGAGCGGGGCGTCGCGTTCGTCGTCCCAGTGGCTGAGCAACTTCAGCGAATGCCAGTCCTGGCCGACCGCATAGTTCGTACGGGCGCCGACGATCATGGTGGCGTTCATGGATGTCAGCGCCGCCACCGCGACCATCAGCGAGATCGACATGGCGCCGACCGGCCCGAATGCGACGCCGAGCACGTCGGCGGCCATCGCCTGCGAGTTGGCCATGCCCTCGATGCCGAGCGCGCGCCAGTACGCCCAGATCACCAGCATGTAGACCGCGGTGATGATGACGATCGACCAGATCAGCGCCTTGACGATGCCGCGCCGGCCGTCGCGCAACTCGGCGCTGATGTAGGCGGCCTCGTTCCAGCCGCCGAAGGTCAGCAGCACGAATACCATTGCCAGCCCAAACGCGGCGGCGCTCGGCACGCCTGCGGGAGCATCGGCGGCGGGCAGCGTCGCCGGCGGCGTGCCGGTGCCGGCGAGATAGAGGGCGGCGGCGACAATGATCAGCAGACCGCCCACCTCGAGAGCGGTCAGCCAGGTTTGGGTATAAGTGCCGGACATCGTGCTGCGCATGTTGATGAACGACAGGATCACGATCGAGACCGCCGCATACAGCGTCGGGCCGGACAGGATGCCGAAACCGCCGATCGGCCAGACCTGGTTCATGTAGTCGCCGAATACGAAGCCGAGCAGGGCAATGGAGCCGGTGGTGATCACCGAGAAGCGGGCCCAACCGAACAGGAAGGCCACCGAGCGCCCGTATGCGCGGCGCAGAAAGTGGTAGTCGCCGCCTGCATGCGAATAGGCGGTCGCGAGCTCGGCGTAGCACAGCGCGCCGATCAGCGACATCAGGCCGCCGAGCAGCCAGGCGCCGAACATCCACGGTGCGCTGCCGGTCATGCCGGCCACCATTGCCGGAGCAGCGAAGATGCCGGCGCCGATCACGATGCCGACGATCAGCGCAATCGCTTCACGCAGTGCGATGACAGGTTGGGGGCGGCCGGAAGCCGAGGCCGGTGACGGAGTACCAGGGGGCGCTGCGTGTTTTTCGCTCATGCTGACTCATCGGAAGTGGAATGGAGGGGGGCGGGCGACGCGCCTCGTTGTTCTTGTTGGCGGCCGAATGCAGGAACCGATCGTAACAAACCGCTACGCGCAGCGCAAACCGCTCGCATCGTGCACCAGAAGTGGCGCGTCGTGCTTGCGCAGCTGCAAGGCGGTTGCGGCCCATCAAATACGCGCACGGCCGCGCCTCGCTCCGGGGCGCTGCAGCACAAGAGAGCGTGCGATTACGCGAACCAGCGGGTTGATGTTTGTCTAACGACTACCTTCGGCATGGCCGAGGACATTCACTTGCCAACTTTTACTGGAGGAAGCATGAAAAAACTACCGATAGCGATCCTCGTTTCGCTCCTGGGCGCGAGCGGGGCTGCGTTTGCCGCCGGCGGCACAACCGGGACGACGGGTGATACCGGCACCACCGGCGCAACGGCGACCAGTCCTGTTGCGGGCACCATCCAGGAGGGACGCGCAGACGCGCAGGACACGGCTGCCGGCGCCACCACTGGTGACACCACAACCGGCACGACCGCGGCGGGCACGACCGATACCGCCGGTACCATGGGTACGACGGGCGAGACCGGAACCGCAGGTGCCGCCGCCACGGGGACCGATACGACCGGCACAACCGGCACAACCGGCACGACTGGCATGACCGGCACTGACACGACGGGCGCAACCGGCACGACCGGCATGACCGGCACCGGCACGACGGGTGCAACCGGCACAGATGCGACGGGCGCAACCGGCGCCGGTGCCACCGCCGGAACTGCCACCGACGCGACCGGTGCCACCGGTACCGCCGGCACCGTGGGCACTGCCCCTGCACTGTGTCCCTGCCCGCCGGGTGTGACCGGCGCGCCGGGTACGACCGGTGAAACCGGGACGGGCACCGATGCCACCGGCGCTACCGGGACGACTGGCACGATGGGCACCGGAACGGAGCCCGCTACCGGGGGTGTCACTGACACGACCGGCACGACCGGCACCGACGCGACTACCGGCACCGGCACCGGCACCGGCACGACAGGCGACACGGGCGTAACCGGCACGACGGGCACCGGCACGACGGACACGCCAGGCGCCACCGGAACCGACACGACCACGGGCACGACCGGCGACACCGGCACGACCGGTACGACCGGCGCCGGCGCGACGGACACGACTGGAACGACGGACACGACCGGCACCACCGGTACGACCGGGGCAACCGGTGTCTACACCGGCCCGGGCGCAGCGGGAACCGGTACCAGCCGTTAAGTTTTTTCCGCTAGACCAGTAGCTGCATTGACACCCGCACGGGGCAGACGCCCGCGCGGGTGTTTTTCTATTGACAACCGTCATCGCGGAACTTCACGGGTTCGGGTCCAATTCCCGTAACGGCGCGTGCCACCGGCACGCCAACGGGAGAACATCAAACATGCAGAGCCTGAGCTACAACATCGGCGGCTGGACCGCATTGGCCGAAC
>DATLGF010000012.1:0-4417 GCA_035540575.1 Noviherbaspirillum sp. | reverse complement strand
GCCTTGTATTGCAGCCGCTCGTTGGCGGGCAGCTGCAGCGAGACGACCATCACGTCGTCGGCGACGCGGTCGAGCTTCGCGACGCGGGTCGGCATCTTCTTGATCGGGATCTCGCCCACGCCCAGCACTTCACGCGCCTCGATCACCAGGTCCGAATGCGCGGTGGCGCAGCAGAACAGCGCGAGTCCCTTTTCTTCCTCGGCGACCGACAGCGCCTTTTCCTGGTGGGCGCCGTGGGTGACCGAACCCTCCAGCAGCTTGCCCTTGCAGGTGCCGCAGGCGCCGTTCTTGCAACCATACGGAAGGCCGACGCCATTTCTGATTGCGGCCGTGAGGACGGTTTCGCTTTCTTCGCAGGTGAACTGGCGGCCACTGGGCTGAACGGTAACTTGGAAAGTCATACAATCGCGACGATGAAAAAATGTGAAGACAATGGAAGCGGGAACGGAGCGCGGCGGCGTCTTGCGATGCCGCGCCTGTTGATCGTCGGCTGCGGCGATGTGGGCATGCGCATGTTGCCGCTGCTGCGCGGGCGCTTTCGCGTATTCGCCGTGACCAGCCAGGAAGCACGTGCAGCCGAACTGCGCGCCGCCGGCGCGGTGCCGATCGTGGCCGACCTCGATCGGCCCCACACGTTGGCGCGGCTCGCGCGCCTGGCGACGGCGATCGTCCATCTCGCGCCACCGCAGTCGCAGGGCCAGAAGGACCTGCGTACCCGCAGACTGGCCGCCATTTTACCCGACCGGGCCACCCTCGTTTATGTGAGCACGAGCGGGGTGTACGGGGACTGCGGCGGCGAGTGGGTGCAGGAAACCCGGCCGGTGCGTCCGCAAAGCGCCCGCGCGCAGCGGCGTGTCGATGCCGAGCAGGTACTGCGGCGCTGGGCGCGGCGCTCCGGCTCGCGCCTGGCCATCCTGCGCGTGCCCGGCATCTATGCGGAAGACCGGCTTCCTGTGGAACGCCTGAAGCGCGCGACGCCGGCGCTGCGCGATGAGGATGACGTCTATACCAATCACATCCACGCCGACGACCTCGCCCGCATCGTGGTGACGGCGCTGTTTCGCGCGCGGCCCTGCCGCATCTACCACGCCAGCGACGACAGCGAAATGAAGATGGGCGCCTACTTCGATGCGGTGGCCGATGCAGTGGACCTGCCGCGCGCGCCGCGCCTGCCGCGTGCGGAACTCGAGCGTGCGGTCTCACCGCTGTTGCTTTCTTTCATGTCCGAGTCGCGCCGGCTTGCCAACGACCGGCTCAAGGCCGAACTGGGCGTGCGCCTGAAGTGCGCGCGCGTGGCGGATGCGCTTGCCAGAATGGAAACGCGACAAGCCGCTTGACCTTCCCATCATGGGAAGGAGGACAATGAGCCCATCCTGACCGATGGAGCCAACATGCAATCCCCAAGCTTGGCGCTTCCCGCCGAGGAAGCGCGGACTTTCCAGTTGAGAATCGAGGGCATGAGCTGCGCGTCGTGCGTCGCGCGCGTGGAGAAGGCCTTGCGCGCCGCGCCCGGCGTGATCGAGGCGTCGGTGAATCTGGCCACCGAGACTGCGAGCGTCACCGCGCTGCCCGAGGTCGCGCCGGCGAGTCTTGGCGCGGTGGTCGAGAAGGCCGGTTATCACGTGGCCGAGGACGAGATCGACCTCGACATCGAAGGCATGAGCTGCGCGTCCTGCGTGGGCCGGGTGGAACGGGCGCTACGCAAGGTTGATGGCGTGCTAGAGGCCAGCGTGAACCTGGCGACCGAAACCGCGCGCGTGCGTGTGGCGGCCGGCACGCCGGTCGACGCGCTGCTGGGCGCCGCCGAACAAGCCGGCTATCCGGCGCGCCTGCATCATGCCGAGCCCGGCTCAGCACCGGTCGTGCATGGCGACCGCGAGCGCCAGCACGTGATCTTCGCGGTACTGCTTTCGCTGCCGCTGGCCGCGCCGATGATCGGCCAGCCGTTCGGCTACGACTGGATGCTGCCCGGCTGGCTGCAGTGGCTGCTGGCCACGCCGGTGCAGTTCTGGCTCGGCGCGCGCTTCTACCGTGCCGGCTGGGCGGCGCTGCGCGCCGGAACCGGCAACATGGACCTGCTGGTCGCGCTCGGCACCAGCGCGGCATATGGTTTGTCTGTCTACCTGCTGCTCGAACACGGGGAGCACGGGATGCCTCATCTGTATTTCGAAGCGGCCGCGGTCGGGATCACCCTGGTGCTGCTTGGCAAATGGCTGGAGGCGCGCGCCAAGCGCCAGACCACGGATGCGATCCGTGCGCTGCAGCAGCTTCGGCCCGAGGTCGCGCGCGTGCGCGACGGTGTCGTCGAGCGCGAAGTCCCGATTGCCCGCGTGCGTACTGGCGACCTCGTCGTGGTGCGGCCGGGCGAGCGCATCGCAGTCGACGGCGAGGTGGTCGAGGGCATCAGCCATGTGAACGAATCGATGATTACCGGCGAAAGCCTGCCGGTGGCGCGCGGACCGGGCGAGCGGGTGACCGGCGGATCGATCAACGCGGAAGGCCTGCTGCTGGTGCGCACGACGGCGGTCGGCGCCGAATCGACGCTGGCGCGCATCATCCGCCTGGTGGAGAACGCCCAGGCGGCCAAGGCGCCGATCCAGCGGCTGGTGGACAAGGTGAGCGCGGTGTTCGTGCCGGTCGTACTGGTGATCGCGGCGGCTTCGCTGCTGGGCTGGTCGCTGGCGGGGGCGGACATCGAAACCGCGATCCTGAACGCGGTGTCGGTGCTGGTGATCGCCTGTCCGTGCGCGCTCGGACTGGCGACGCCGACCGCGATCATGGCCGGCACCGGCGTCGGCGCGCGCGCCGGCATTTTGATCAAGGATGCCGAGGCGCTGGAGCAGGCGCATGGGGTCACCGCCGTGGTGTTCGACAAGACCGGCACGCTGACGGTCGGCCAGCCGGCGCTGGTGGCCGCGCAGCCGAACGGCATCGACGACAAGACCCTGCTGGAACTGGCGGCGTCGGTACAGCAGGGCAGCGAGCACCCGCTGGCGCGCGCGGTGCTGGAAGCGGCGCAGCGGCAGGGCGTGTCGCCCAGGCCGGCGGCGGATGTGGCCGCGTTGCCGGGCCGTGGAATGCAGGCACGCGTGGGCACAGACGTGCTGCATCTCGGCAGCACGCGGCTGATGCAGGAGCAGCGCGTGGATCTCGAACCCTTGCTGGCGCGCGCCCGCGAGCTGGAAGGGCAGGGCAATACCGTCTCCTGGCTGGCGAGCGGCGAGCGGCTCTTGGGCCTGCTCGCTTTCGGCGACCGGATCAAGCCGGGGGCCGAGCGAGCGGTGGGACGGCTGCGCGAACTCGGCGTGAAGACGGTTCTGTTGACCGGCGACAATCGGGGCAGCGCGCAGGCGGTTGGCGGCGCGCTGGGCATCGACGAGGTCGTGGCGGAGGTGCTGCCCGCCGACAAGGCGGCGAAGGTCGTGGCGCTGAAGGAGGCCGGACACGTGGTGGCGATGGTCGGCGATGGCATCAATGACGCACCGGCTCTGGCCGCGGCCGATGTCGGCGTGGCGATGGGAACCGGCACCGATGTGGCGATGCATGCGGCCGGCGTGACGTTGATGCGCGGTGACCCGGTACTCGTCGCCGACGCGATCGATGTGTCGCGGCGCACGTATCGCAAGATCCGCCAGAACCTGTTCTGGGCCTTCATCTACAACGTGATCGGTCTGCCGCTGGCCGCGTTCGGCCTGCTCAACCCGGTGCTGGCCGGGGCCGCGATGGCGTTCAGCTCGGTCAGCGTGGTTGCCAATGCGTTGCTGTTGCGGCGCTGGAAGCCGGCGGAAAGGAACGTATGAATATCGGACAGGCGGCCCGCGAATCGGGCGTGAGCGCGAAGATGATCCGCTACTACGAGAGCATCGACCTGATTGCGCCCGGGCGGCGCACCGAAGCCGGTTACCGCGTCTACGGCGAGAACGACGTGCACACGCTGCGCTTCATCAAGCGCGCCCGCACGCTGGGCTTTTCACTGGACCAGATCCGGCAGCTGCTGTCGCTGTGGCGCGATCCGCACCGCGCCAGCGGCGACGTCAAGCGCATCGCCGAAGTGCACGTCGAGGAACTGGACCAGCGGATCCGGGAAATGACCGAGATGCGCGACACGCTGGCCAGGCTGGCGACAGCTTGCTGCGGCGACAGCCGGCCCGAGTGTCCTATCCTGGAGAGTCTGTCGGAGTAGTGCCGCGACGCCGGCTATCCCTGTGCCTGCGCCTGATGCACGGGAAAGCCGGCGTCGGCGACCGCGCGCCGCACGTCGTCGAGTGCGGCGCGGGTGTCCACGCGCACCGTCTGCGTTGCCAGCTCCACATCGACCTTCGCGCCTGCGTCCAGCGTCTGCACCGCCTTCGTCACCGAGGCGATGCAGTGTCCGCAGCTCATGACTTCCACCGTCAACTGGTACATATCCTTCTCC
>DATLGF010000011.1:0-8577 GCA_035540575.1 Noviherbaspirillum sp. | reverse complement strand
GTGCGGCGGCGCTGGCGTCCTTCTCGGCGCGGATCTCCGCCTGCACGCGGTCGCCCGCCAGCCGCAGCACGGCCTCGACCGGGCCGAGATGCGGCAGCTCGAAGCGCACGACGCTGGTCCAGGCGGACGCGTCGTGATTGTCCGGATCATCCTGCGAGCGCTCCTCGGTGACATCCCATTCCATCTCCTGACCGGGAAACAGCTGGCCCTGCCAGCGGATCTGCTGCTGCTCCAGCGTATTGAGCTGCATCTGGATCAGCCGTCCCAGCTCAGGATCAAGCGCGGGCAGCGGCGCCGGCGTGCGCGCGAGCAGGTCCGCGTCCATGCCCGCATGGCGCTGCGCATCGCGCATCATGCGCAACAGGGCCTGCGCGCCTTCGCCGAGTTCCTTCAATCCCGCGGCCAGCCGCGCGATCTCCTGTCCGTCCGGCGCAGGCGCCTGGCGCGGCTGGGCGAACGCGGCCTGCGGCTCGCGCGCCAGATCCGCCTTGCTGCGGCTGCCGACGACCCATTCCTGCAGATGCGATTCGTAGAACAGGCCGCTGGATGCCAGCGCGCGCTGCAACTGGCCGGCCAACTGTGCGGCATCCATCATCGGCCCGGGCAAGAGCGGCGTGCTGCCGCGCACCGTCATCGCGGCGCTGTCGCCGCGCGCACCATGGAGCAGATGGTCGATCAGGCGAGCGGCGGCGGACAGTGACGCATTGGCGCTGCCGGCCTGGCCGTTCAGCAGGAAAGTGGGGCGCGGCTCGCGTGCGATGAAGACCATGGAAAACTGGTCGCCGACCCTGGTCCCCGCGGGCAGGACCATGCGCGCGGCGGCATCGCCGATCTTCACCAAGTGGCTGCCGTCCTCGAGGCGCGCCTGCACCGTCGCGCTCAGCTCCTTGCCGATCGCAATCTGGTTCAGCCGCCGGAAGACTTCCTGCCGGGTATCTGTGGCGGAGGTCGCGGGCGTCGGCGCCTCGACCGCGCCAGGCGGGCGGTTGGTGCTGAGGTCGGCCCGCGGCAGCATGGCGGGGGCCTAGTGTCCTGTCCCGCAAATAAGTGCGCATGAAATCGCGCCTTTCGGGCCATGCCTGCGTCGCAAATCCTCGCGATACCACCCGGTATCGCTGCGGTTTGCTCGCGGCCGGCATAGGCCTTGTCCTGACCCGAAATGCATCGATTTCATTTTGCGCACCTATTTACGGGACAGGACACTAGTTCTGGCCCGCGCCGTAGGCTTTCGCGAGCTTGCGCTCCGTGCCGGCGCTGCTGATCATGGCCGACAAATGGGCCAGCCAGGGTTCGGTGATGTCACGGATCTGGCGGTCGTCGTCCAGGATCTTCTTGATGATCTTCACCTTGCGCTCGCGCTGCACCGGCGGCAGCGGAGCGACCGGTTCCTCGGCCTTCAATATCTCGACCTGGCGGCTGCAGCGCGATTCCAGCGCGGCAAGCTGCTCCCAGTCGCCGGTGCGCGCCGCAGCCAGCATCTGGGTGGTGATGTCCGCAACCGATTCGTACAGCGCGAGAACGTCTTCGTTAGTCATTGTCATTCAAGCCTTCACGAGTCGGGATTGAGTGGGGGCGAGCGGGTCGTAGGCCTTCGCCGCCGGAGCCGGCGCGGGCTGGACACTCTGCGCGGCCCTGGCCGGGTCGATCGCCTCCCATGCGTCCTTCAGGCCCTTGAGCAGCTGATGGACCTCTTCCAGGATGGCCGGCTGGTTCTTCAGGTTGGCGATGGTCAGCCGCGCGACCATGTATTCGTAGAGGGAATCAAGGCTGAGCGCGATCTCGCCGCCGACCTTCTTGTCCAGGCTCGCGCGCAGGCCTTCCTCGATGATCGACACGGCCTTGCCGATCGCGCGGCCCTTGGCCTCGGTCTCGCCGGCCTGCATGTGCTTCTGCGCCGCTGTAATCGACAGCATCGCGCCCTCGAACAGCATGACGATGAGCTTGTGCGGGCTCGCGGCGACAACGCCGGTTTCCATGCCGACCTTGCTGTAGGCGCTGGCGCCGCTCATTGATGAACCAAACATGATGAGTCTCCTGCTATTTCGTCTGTGCCTTCAGCGCCTCGAGCTGCTGCGTGAGGAAGCTGCTGGTCGAGGTCATTCTCGAGATTGCCACGTCGAGCGCGGTAAACTGGGCAAGATAGCGCTGTTCGATCGACGCCATCCGCGCTTCCTGCGCCTGTCTTTGCTTGTCGAGGTTCTTGATCGAGTTGTTGATGCCGTCCATGCGGCCGTTGAGCAGCGCATCCTCGCCCAGGATCATCTTGCTGACCAGACCGTGGATGCGGCCGCCGAAGCCGGGTTCACCGTTCTCGCGACGGATGAACAGCTGGCTGACATCCTTGTTGGGATCGGCGATGGCCTTGGCGAGCTTGTCCGCATCAAGCGCGAGGCTGCCGTCGCGCTGGAATGCAATGCCGACCTGGGACAGCACCGACATGCCGCCGGGCGAGCCGGGCAGCGCCGTCGAGAGGGCATTGCGCAGCTGCGACTGCAGCGAGCGCATCGTGGCGTCGCCGGTCAGGATGCTTGCCGTCTGGCTCGTGGCATCGTAGTTGGTTGCCGCGCCGATCTGCTTGTGAACCTCGTTGTAGGCCTTGATGAAGTTGTCGATCGCGGTGCGGATTGCCGACGTGTCATGGGTGAGCGTCAGCTTGGTGCCGCTCTCGCTGGTTTCCTTGGTGAGCGTGAGTGTCACGCCCTGGATCGCATCGGTGATCGTGTTGGTCGGCTTGGTGACCAGCATGCCGTCGATCTTCAGGATCGCGTCGCGCGCGGCGACGTTCTGATGCAGATTCGAGATTCCGCCCTCGCTGCGGTCATAGGCAAGCTGGGCAAGGCCGGGATCCCCGGTTTCACTCGCGGTAATCCGCACCTCGTTTGCCTCGCCGGACTCCTTCGATGTCAGCGAGAGCCGATAGCCGGATCCGTCGTTGATGATGGTGGCGGTGACGCCGGCGCCGGATGCGTTGATCGCATCGCGGATGCCGGAGAGCGTGTTGTTCTTGTCGTCGATCGTGATCGTGACGGCGTCCACGCCTTCCTTCGGCGTGAAGCCGACCGGCGGTGCATCGGGCATCGAATAGCGACCGACTTCGATCTTCAGCGTGCCGGTCCCGACGGTGGAATCCATCGCGGCATGGGTGCCGGAAATCAGCTTCTGCGCCTGCGCGAGCTGCTTGACCTCGACGTTGTAGGAGCCGGGCGGGGTGGCGCCGGTGATCGCCACGCTCATCACGCCGGAGTCCGCGACACTGGGCTTGACCGCGTTGTAGGTCGAGGAGAGACTCAGCGTCAGCGCCGCGCTCTGCAGCGACGTCAACGCGCTCTTGATCTGGCCGAGCGTCGTCAGCTTGGCCTTGAACGAGGCTTCCTTGCTGTCCAGGACCTTCAATGGCTGGCGCTCGACTGCCATCAACTGGGAGACGATTTCCCTTACATCCAGGTTGGAGCCGACGCCGGGAGAGCTGAGTGAGGGCACTAGAGTCTCCTAATTAAAGCATCAATATACTTTGCTATCGGCAGCGCCGAAGCGGGCTTTAGGTGGCGATTTTCCCGCCTATTCCTGCGTTCCCGGGGCGCCCGCCATCAAGCCTGTTGGCGGATCAGCAAGCCTTGCACGCGGTCCAGCGCCCTGGAGATCGCCAGCGCTTCCTCGCTCGGAATCTGGCGCAGCACTTCCTTCGTTTCATGGTCGACAACCTTGACGATGGGCTTGTCGCTGTTGCTGTCGATCGTGAATTCCACGCCTTGCGTCAGTTCCTTCAGGGCCTTGTTGATCGACTTCACCGCATCGTCGAGCTGTTGCGCCGATTCGGCCGGCGAGGCGGCGCGCACCGGGTCGGCAATCTGGACCGGGGCGGCGGTTTTCGGCGCGGCGGGCGGCGTGCCGCTTTCGCTGATGGCGACCGGGGCGGTCGCTGCCGTGTTGATGGGTCGTATGTCCATGACGTGCTCCGAGAAGGAGAAAAGCCCGGCCTGGGAAAGCCCCGGCCGGGCGTCGCTACATCAGGCTGGTGCTGCTTAGCCGCGCAGCAGGGCCAGGACGCCGTTCGGCAGCGAGTTGGCCTGGGCCAGCATTGCGGTACCGGCTTGCTGCAGGATCTGGCCGCGGGTCAGCTGCGCGGTTTCTGCGGCGAAGTCGGCATCCATGATGCGGCTGCGCGATGCGGACAGGTTTTCCGACGTGGTCTGCAGGCTGGCGATCACCGAGGTGAAGCGGTTTTGCACTGCACCCATTTCGGCGCGGGCGGTGTTCAGTGCGCTGAGCGCGCCGTCCATCGCCAGGATTGCTGCGTCAGCGCCTTCGGCGGTCGAGATGTTCAGGCTTGCGAAGCCGGTCATCGCTTCAGATTCCGCGCCATTGTCGACTGCGTTAGTACCGGTAGCGAAATCGTCACCTGCGAATCCGCCGGAGCCCGCACCATTCGCTACAACGATGTTCATTGCAGCACCATCCGTCTTCGTGAAGACCAGGTCGCCATTCGCAGCGCTACCGGAGACGGTAATGCCGGCGTTGGCCAGGTTTGTTCGCACCGTGGAGTCGGCCAGGGCGGTATCAACGCTTGCTGCATTGACGACGGTGGTGAGGCTTGTGCCCGCGTCGCCATCGTCGGCAGGAGCCGTTGCTGTAAGAATCGAGACGCCGCCGACGCTGAGCGAATACGTGTGCCCAGAGCCTTCCGCCAACGTCACGTTGGCAAATGCGCCCGATGCGCCGCTGGCGTTCGCCGTTGCGACCGAATCCCAAGTTCCGAGGGCGTCGGAAGACGCATCGACGATGCTGCTGATGCTGATAGTTTCACCCTGGTTCGCGCCAACCTGGAATGCCTGGTTGGTGAAGCTGCCGTTGAGCAGATTCGTCCCGTTGAATGCGGTGGTCGAGGCGACGCGGTCGATTTCCGCCTTCAGCTGCTGGGCTTCGGCGTTCAGCGCGGCGCGGTCGGAATCCGAGTTCGTGGCGTTGCGCGACTGCACAGCCAGTTCGCGGATACGCTGCAGGTTGTTGCCGATTTCGGTCATCGCGCCTTCGGCGGTTTGCGCCAGGGAGATGCCGTCGTTGGCGTTGCGGGCGGCGACGTTCAGGCCGCGGATCTGGGTGGTGAAGCGCTCGGAGATCGCCAGGCCGGCAGCGTCGTCCTTGGCGCTGTTGATGCGCAGGCCCGAGGACAGGCGCTGCAGCGAGGTCGCGAGATCGCTCTGCGACGTGGTCAGGTTGCGCTGCGCGTTCAGCGAAGCGATGTTGGTGTTGATATATGCAGCCATGTTGATTCTCCTGTTTAAACTGCGATCGTTCGATGCCGCCTTGGCGTCCTTGCCGGTCCCACCGCGCTTTCGCTGCCGTTTGAACCGCTGATGAATCGTTTAACGGACGAGTCTGAAAAAAGTTTAGGGGGTGTTTTCCGGTTTTTTTCAGCCTGTCCGTTTCCAAGCCGGACACCTGCTGTTTCGGTGAGGAAACAAAATTCTTTAAGGGGGAAATTTTTTTTGCGGCGCGCGCGGGGGTGTCCAAGGCCCGGAAAGCGAGAGCTGGCGCGGGTTTTCGCCATGAAGTGGTGCCCGCGGGCGCGCCGCGTTATCGAAGGTGATGGTGGAGGGCCTAAAGTTTTGGCGGCGGCTGCCGTAACCGCGTCCCGGTCTGGCTTCGTGTTGCGAGAATTGAAAGAATGTGAGGCGAGAACGGCCTCAGTCCGCCACGGCGACCCGGTTCTTGCCCGCCGCCTTGGCCTTGTACAGCGCGCCGTCGGCGCGCCGGATCAGGCTGGTCTGATCTTCGCCGCCGATGCGCTCGGCCACGCCGGCGCTGAACGTGATCAGGAGCTTCGCGTTTTCGTGCATGAAGATGCGCTTGGTGAGTTCGCGCTGCAGGCGACGGATTGTCTCGGCCGCTTCGGCGAGCGCGGTGTCCGGCAGGATGATCAGGAATTCTTCGCCGCCGAAGCGGCCGATCACGTCCATCGTGCGCAGCGTCTCGCGGATCACGCGCACCAGGTGCACGAGCACGCCGTCGCCCGCGCCATGGCCGAAGGTGTCGTTGACGCGCTTGAAGTCGTCGAGGTCGAGCAGGGCGATGCACAGCGGGGTGTGGCGCCGCTGTGCACGCGCGAGTTCGCGTTCGAAGACGTCGTCGAGTCCCCGCCGGTTCAGGCTGCCGGTCAGCGCGTCCTCCATCGCCAGCTCGCTCATTTCTTCCAGTTGCGCCTCGAGCTGCTGGACCTTGCCTTCCGCTTCCTGCGCGTCCTTGCGCGCGGCGATCATCTCGTCGCGCGAGCGCAGCGCCTCGGTCTGCGCGGTACGGGTGTCCTGCATCACGTCGGAGAGGATGAGATTGAGTTCGGCGATGCCCTTGGCTGCATTGATCTTCTGCGCATAGCCGTCGATCTTGCGGTGGTAGTCGCCGGTGCTGGCGGCGATCGCACCGAGGCGGTCGATGAAGGTCATCATCATGCTTTTTACCGTCGCCTGGGCTTCGGCCAGGCTGCGCTTGAGCAGGCCCTGCTTGTAGATGACTTCCTTCAGGTTGCGCGTAGCGTCGGCCAGTGCGGCATGGCTGACAGGTCCGGCAAGCAGCTGCTGGACCGCCTTCATCTGTCCCGCCAGCCAGGTGTCGTCGTCCACGAGCTCGGTGACGTTTTCCAGCAGCAGGCGGAACAGCCGCAGCAGCATATCGTGCTCCTCGGCCATGTCATCGGCGCGCAGCTCGATCTTGAAGCACAGCTGCTTGAGCCGGCTGGACACCGTATCGATGCCGTTGGCCGGATCGCGTGCGAACGCGGCGAGCTTTTCGGCTTCCTGGGCCAGATCGGGTGCGTTGCGCAGCAGCGCGACGATGCCCACCCCGAGTGCGCGCGCCAGCAGTTCGCGCCATTCCGGGTCCTGCCTGCGCTCCGGCGCGCCGGGGGCAGGGGCGGGCGCCTCGTCCACCAGCGGAAACGGTTGCGCGCGCCGGTTTGGCGGCGCGGGGGCGCGTTGTTCGGCCGCCTGCTCCGCCCGTCGTACCTGTTCGGCCACCAGTTCAGTCAGCTGGCGCGTGCAATTGTTCCAGTCGCGCCGCTCGAGCGAGCGGGCGAGCTCGGCCGAGAGCGTAGCTGCTGAAGCCGAAGTGGCGGCGAGGCTGGCGGCGAGTTCGGCCAGCACTTTTTCCGCGCCGGGGCGCGAGGGGGCGCCGGCAATTTCTTCGTAGATTTCGCGATAGGCGTCGGGGGTGGGTGCGATGCGCCGCGCCGCAAGGCGGCGAAAGGCTTCCCGCGCGATCTCGGCGGGATTTTGTTCTGGTTTGTTCGAGCCTGTCATGGCGGCATCTGGGCCCGGCAGCGGGCGGATTCGTCTAGGTATTCTTGAATGCTAATCGCGATGACAGGCTGGCAATTCGGCAAGCAGCGGGGGGAATGATGGGCAATTCGCGGATGGGTGGCGGGTGGGAGCGCTGGGGCAGGTGGCTTTGGCGGAGCGGGAGTGTGGTTCGGGGCTTCTGTGGTGCTGCGGTGACGGAGCTGGGTTCCCGCCTGCGCGGGGGCGCCTATGGGAACGACATGGTGAGTTTGAGCCGGGGTCAAGCATGGCACCTCACACCCTGTCGCATATGCGCGAGGGCAAACCTACTCAACCAGGTTGTTCTTGATCGCGTAGTGCGTCAGCTCCGCGTTGTGCCGCAGCTTCATTTTCTGCAGCACGCGCGAGCGGTACATGCTGATGGTCTTGACCGACAGCGACAGCTCGGCGGCGATGTCGCTGACCGTCTTGCCGGAGGCGATCATCACCAGCGTCTGGTATTCGCGGTCGGAGAGGAGTTCGTGCGGCGGCACCTCGCGGTTCTCGTCGCCGATCTGCCGTGCCAGTTCCTGGGCGAGGGCGGCGCTGATGTACTTGCGTCCGGAGGCGACCAGGCGGATCGCGTCCACCAGTTCCGCCGGTGCGCTCTGCTTGGTCATGTAGCCGGCCGCGCCGGCCTTCAGCGAGCGGATCGCGTACTGGTCCTCGCGGTGCATCGACAGCATCAGCACGGCGGTGCGCGGCGTGTCCTTGCGCACCTGCTTCAACACTTCGATGCCGCTCTTGTCCGGCATCGAGATGTCGAGCAGCAGGATGTCGGCCTCGTCGCGCCGCGCGAGCCGGATCGCATCGTGGCCGTTGTCGGCCTCGCCGGTCACGACCATGTCGCCGGCCTCGGCGAGGATCTGCTTGAGTCCTTCGCGCACGATCGCATGGTCGTCGGCGATCAGGATGCGGATGGGAGGGCTTGCTGTCATGTGCTGTGTTCGGATTCGGATAGGGGTATGCGGACCTGCAGCGCGGTGCCGCCGCCGGCGGCCGGGCCGATCGCCAGCTTGCCGCCCAGCGCGTTGACGCGTTCGGTCATGCCGCGTATGCCGAAGGAGCGCGGCTTGGCGCGGTCCTGGCTGGCGATGCCGCGGCCATTGTCCACCACCTCCAGGCTCACCGAGTTGTCGCTGGCACAGAGGCTGACGGCGACGCGGGTGGCCTGCGCATGCTTGCCGACATTCGTCAGCGCCTCCTGGAAGATGCGAAACAGCGCGGTCGCAAGTTCGGCGGGCAGCTCGGTCTCCTTTTCGCTGAC
>DATLGF010000010.1:0-5473 GCA_035540575.1 Noviherbaspirillum sp. | reverse complement strand
GACCGGCACCAAGGCGCACTATCAGCGCCAGGTCGACACCGCAATCAAGCGTGCGCGCTACCTCGCGTTGCTGCCGTACACCGACCTGCACAACGCCTGATTGACGACGAGATAGGAGAAAAACATGCAAGTCATTCTGTTGGAAAAAGTCGTCAACCTCGGCAACTTGGGTGATGTCGTCAAGGTCAAGGACGGCTATGCCCGCAACTTCCTGATCCCGCAACGCAAGGCTCGCCGCGCAACCGAAACCGCTGTGGCCGAGTTCGAAGCCAAGCGTGCGGAACTGGAAAAGGCCGCAGCCGAGAAGCTGGCTGCCGCGCAGGCGCAGGGCGAAAAGCTGGGCGGTACCTCGGTCCAGATCGGCCAGAAGGCCGGCGTTGATGGCCGTCTGTTCGGTTCGGTGACCAATGCAGACATCGCCGAAGCGGTGACCAAGCAGGGCTTCGCCGTGGAAAAGGCGCAGATCCGCATGCCGCACGGCCCCATCAAGATGACCGGCGAACATCCGGTGCAGGTTGTGCTGCATACCGATGTCGTGGTCGACATCACCGTTCAGGTGGTGGGCGAGCAAGCCTAAGCGTTGCTGTTGAACATTTGAAAAAGGCCGGCTTGTCCGGCCTTTTTTTCCGTCCGTTTTTCGTCCTCCGGACCGCCTTTCCAGCACGGCCTGCCGAGTATCAGCGAGTATAATTGCGCGCCATGAACGACCGTGCCGATCCGCAGCTGGACGCCTTGCGCGTCCCCCCTCATTCCATCGAAGCGGAACAGTCCGTTCTCGGCGGGCTTCTGCTCGACAATTCGGCCTGGGACCGTATCGCGGATTTCGTTAACGAGGACGATTTCTATCGCTACGACCACCGCATCATCTTCCAGCACATCGCCAAGCTGATCAGTAACACCAAGCCGGCCGATGTCATCACGGTTTATGAGGCGCTGGGCTCAAGCGGCAAGGCTGACGAAGTCGGCGGCTTGGCTTACCTGAACGCGTTGGCGCAAAACACGCCGTCGGCTGCCAATATCCGTCGCTATGCAGAGATCGTGCGCGAGCGCGGTGTGCTGCGCAAACTGGTCACCGTATCCGACGAGATTGCCTCGACCGCGCTTAATCCCCAGGGCAAGGAAGTCAAGCAGATCCTCGACGAAGCCGAATCGAAGATATTTGCGATCGCCGAAGACGGCGCGCGCGGCGCACAGGGTTGGCTGGCCATCCAGCCGCTCCTGACCCAGGTCGTCGAGCGCATCGACGAGCTGTACAACCGCGACAACCAGAACGACATTACCGGGGTGCCGACGGGGTTCATCGATCTTGACCGGATGACGTCCGGCCTGCAGCCGGGCGACCTGGTGATCGTCGCCGGACGTCCTTCGATGGGCAAGACCGCATTCAGTCTGAACATCGGGGAGAACGTCGCCATCGACAGCGGCCTGCCGGTGGCGGTGTTTTCGATGGAAATGGGCGGCGCCCAGCTGGCCATGCGTATGCTGGGTTCGGTCGGTCGGCTGGACCAGAGCCGTCTGCGTATCGGCAAACTGAACGACGAGGACTGGCCGCGCCTGACGCATGCGATCCAGAAGATGAACGAGGCGCAGCTGTATATCGACGAGACGCCAGGCCTCTCGCCGGTTGAATTGCGCGCCCGCGCGCGGCGTCTGGCGCGGCAGTGCGGCAAGCTCGGCCTGATCATCGTCGATTACCTGCAGCTGATGTCAGGCAACGGTTCGGGTGAAAACCGCGCTACCGAAATCTCGGAAATCTCCCGAAGCCTGAAGGGCCTTGCAAAAGAGCTGGGCTGCCCCTTGATCGCGCTGTCGCAGCTGAACCGCTCGCTTGAGCAGCGGCCGAACAAACGACCGGTGATGTCGGATCTGCGCGAATCCGGCGCCATCGAGCAGGATGCCGACGTGATCCTGTTCATATACCGCGACCAAGTCTACAACCCCGATTCTCCCGACAAGGGAACGGCCGAAATCATCATCGGCAAGCAGCGTAACGGCCCGATCGGCACCGTGCGCCTGACCTTCCTTGGCGAATACACGAAGTTCGACAACTACACCGGCGGCCAAGCCATCTTCGGCGGCGAATAAGCCGTCGCACGACCTGAAAGAGATCCGATGTTTGGACGATTGATGCCCCGCGAGGACAAATTCTTCGACCTGTTCGTTCGTCATGGCGACCTCTGCATCAAGGGCGCGAAGGAAATGGTCGCGCTGATGACGGACTTCAATGACCTCGAACATCGCGCCCACGCGATCGAAGTCATCGAGAAGCAGGCGGACAAGCTCACGCATGAAACGCTGGACCTGCTGCGCACGACCTTCATCACGCCGCTGGACCGGGACGACATCCACAAGCTGATCACCCGCATGGACGACATCCTCGACCTGCTCGAGGACGCCGGCCAGACCATTTCGCTGTACGACATCCAGACGGTGACGCCGGAGGCCAAGCGCCTGGCCGAGTTGTGCCTCGCAGGGGCGGAGAAAGTGCGCCAGGCGGTCGGGCTGCTGCAGAACATGGATAACTCGGTGCAGATCCTGGCGCTGTGCGAGGAGATCGACCGGGTCGAATCCGACGCCGACCATGTGCTGCGCGCGGCGATGTCGAAGCTGTTTCGCGACGAGCCGGACGTGCGCACGCTGATCAAGCTGAAGGCGATCTACGAGATCCTGGAGACGGTAACGGATCGCTGCGAGGATGTGGCGAACATCATCGAGGGCATCATCGTCGACAATGCCTAGGCGCTGATCGCTCATGTACATACTGGATCCGGGCCTGTATTTCGTCGTCCTGCTGATCGGCGGCGCGCTGGCCTTCGGCTTCATGAACGCGCTGCACGACGCCGCCGACGCGATTGCCACTGTCGTCTCCACGCGCGTGCTCAAGCCCTACCAGGCGGTGGTGCTGGCCGCCACGTGCAACGGGCTTGCCATCCTGTTTTTTCCATTGTTCGTTGCTGCGCTGTTGGCGACCGGCACAGTACAGGAACTGGCCGCCGACCAGTACGTGGTTTCGGGCGCGCTGGCAGGTGCGATCGCGTGGCTGCTGCTGACATGGATGTTCAAGATCCCGTCTTCCGCCACCCATGCGCTGGTTGGTGCGCTGCTCGGGGCGACCGTTTCCAAGGGAGGCAGCGAGGCGTTGATCACCAGCGGAGTCGCGAAGATCCTCGCATTCGTGCTGCTGTCGCCGTTGCTCGGATTCGTGCTCGGCACGGGGGCAGTGATCGTGGTGTCCTGGCTGTTCGTGCGTACCACGCCACGCCGCGTCGACAAGGGGTTTCGTCGCATGCAGCTCTTGTCGGCCGGCCTGTACAACCTCGGCCATGGCGCCAACAATGCGCAAAAGGCGCTCGGAATGATCTGGATGCTGCTGCTCGCCGCGGGTGCGCTCCAGGCAAACGATATGCCGCCATACTGGGCGGTGGTCAGCAGCTATGCGGTGGTCGCTGCGGGCACGCTGCTTGGCGGATGGCGCGTGGTGAAGACGATGGGTCAGAAGATCACCCGGCTCAAGCCTGTCAGCGGCTTCTGCGCGGAGATTGGCGGCGCGTTGACGATGATATTGGCCAACAACATCGGCGCGCCGATCTCGCCCCGGCAGGCGCTGACCGGGGCGCTCGTGGGCGTGGGTGCGTCACAGCGCATGACAACGGTGCGCTGGGCCGTGGTCGGGAACATGGTCTGGGCCTGGGTGATTACCATTCCGGCCTCCGCATTTGCGGGAGCGATTGCCTGGTGGCTTGCACACCGGGTCTTGTGATCCTGTCCTCGTCTGCGTTGCGGCCGCGGGTCGCATCGACGGACCGGCACCGGAAAGCAAGAACCCAATGAAAAGGGGCCCGCAGATGCAGGCCCCTTTTTCGTTTCGCCGGCGCTCCTGCTCAGAGCACGTCGCTTGCGTGATCGGCCAGCCGCGAGCGTTCGCCGCGCGCCAGCGTCACATGTCCGCTGTGCGCCCATCCCTTGAAGCGGTCGACCACGTAGGTCAGCCCGCTCGATCCTTCGGTCAGGTAGGGCGTGTCGATCTGCGCAATATTCCCCAGGCAGATGATTTTCGTGCCGGGGCCGGCGCGCGTGACCAGCGTCTTCATCTGCTTTGGCGTCAGGTTCTGCGCTTCGTCGATGATCAGGAACTTGTTGACGAAGGTGCGGCCGCGCATGAAGTTGAGCGACTTGATCTTGATGCGCGAGCGGATCAGGTCCTGGGTTGCCGCACGGCCCCACTCGCCGGCATCGTGATCGGACTTGTTCAGCACCTCCAGGTTGTCATCGAATGCGCCCATCCAGGGCCCCATTTTTTCTTCCTCGGTGCCTGGCAAGAAGCCGATGTCCTCGCCGACCGGCACCGTGACCCGGGTGACGATGATCTCGTTGTAGAGCTTGGTCTCGAGCACCTGGGCAAGGCCGGCGGCCAGCGCGAGCAGGGTCTTGCCGGTTCCGGCCTGGCCGAGCAGCGTGACAAAATCGCATTCCGGATTCATCAACAGGTTCAACGCGAAATTCTGCTCGCGGTTGCGCGCCGTGATGCCCCAGACGCTGTTCTTGCCGTGCGTGTAGTCGCGCAGCGTCTGCAGCACCGCGGTCTTGCCGTTGATCTGCCGGACCTGGCCGTAGAACGGTGCTTCGCCATTGCTCGGTTCCAGGAACACGAACTGGTTGATCA
Source organism: Noviherbaspirillum sp. (assembly GCA_035540575.1). Classification (GTDB taxonomy): domain Bacteria; phylum Pseudomonadota; class Gammaproteobacteria; order Burkholderiales; family Burkholderiaceae_D; genus Noviherbaspirillum. Next base: position 810 of record DATLGF010000010.1, on the reverse strand, counting down.
GCAGCGAAGGCACGGCGGGACCGGTCACGCGGTAGAAGGTGTAGCCGGTGCCGTGCTTGTTCTCCTGCCAGGATTCCATGCCCTTCGCGTGCTTGTGCCAGAAGTCGTCCGGCAGCTGCGTGATGCCGGAGTAGAGCAGGTCGGTGTCTTCGAGGACGTGGTCGTTGAAGTACTCTTCCGCCGGAAGGCCCATCGCGCGCGCCTTGATGCGCATGTTGATGTCCTTGGACACCAGTACGATGGGACGGCCCGGATGCAGCGCCTCCAGCGCCTGCACGACTCCGAGTATGTGGTTGTCCGCCTTGCCGACCGGCAGCCCTTCCGGCGCCTTCACGCCGCGCAGCTGGGTCTGGAAGTACAGGCGCCCCTTCGCGTCGGCGTTGCCCAGCTTGGAAAGCGGGATGCCGGCCTCGATCGCATCCTCTTCCACGCCGCTCACCAGCGCATCGAGCGTGCGCGACACCTGGCGCGCGTTGCGCGCGACCTCCGACATGCCCTTCTTGTGATCATCCAGTTCCTCGAGCGTGATCATCGGCAGGTAGATGTCGTGCTCTTCGAAGCGGAACAGTGCGGTCGGGTCGTGCATCAGCACATTGGTGTCGAGAACGAACATCTTGGTCACGCCGAGCTTGTCGGCGGTCTTGCTGGTGGTCGACTTGATCTGGCTTTCGGCGGTCTTGGGTTTCGACTTCGCGGTGCGCTTGGCTGGCGCCGTCTTGTCGGGTGCCGGGGCGCGCGCTTCGATTTCGGGGATTTCGGGGGCGGGTGCTTGCTGCGGGACTTCTACCAGCTTCATCAGCGGCTTTACCG
>DATLGF010000009.1:0-8045 GCA_035540575.1 Noviherbaspirillum sp. | reverse complement strand
GCGCTGGCCGCGCGCCTGGGCGGCGACGAATTCACGGTCCTGCTCGACGACCCGCCGGGCCGCCGCGAGGCCGAGGCGCTCGGCGAGCGCCTGATGAGCGTACTGGCCATGCCGTTCCAGATCGAAGGCCAGGAGATGTTCGTGACGGCCAGCATCGGCGCGGCGCGCTTTCCCGAGGACGGCGATGACGCGGCCAGCCTGCTGAAGAATGCCGACGTGGCGATGTATCGCGTCAAGCAGCGCGGGCGCAACAACTTCCAGTTCTTCACGCGCGACATGAACGGCGCCGGGCTGGAGCAGCTGATGCTGGAGAACGGCCTGCGCCGCGCGCTCGAGCGCGGCGAGTTCGAGCTGCATTACCAGCCGCAGATGTGCACGCGCACCGGCCGCATCGGCGGCGTCGAAGCGCTGATCCGCTGGCGCCGTCCGGAGGTCGGGCTGGTGCCGCCCGGCGCCTTCATCGGGCTGGCCGAGCAGAACGGCTTGATCATGACGATCGGCGCCTGGGTGCTGCGGGAGGCCTGCCGCCAGGCCAAGGAATGGCTGGACCAGGGTTTCGAGTTCGGGCGCGTGGCGGTCAACCTGTCGGCGCGCCAGTTCGAATCGGGCGACCTGCTGCAAACGATCCGCGATGCGCTGTACGTGACCGGACTGCCGCCGACGCGGCTGGAACTGGAGATCACCGAGAGCATCATCATGCGCAATCCGCAGGAAGCCATCGGCGTGCTCGAGCGCGTGCGCGATCTCGGCATCGCGATCGCGGTCGACGATTTCGGCACCGGCTATTCGTCGCTGGCAAGTCTGAAGCAGTATCCGCTGGACCGCCTGAAGATTGACCGCAGCTTCATTTCCGGCATCCCCGAGGACGCCGACGACATCGCGATCACCGAAGCCATCGTCGCGGTCGGCCACAAGATGGGACTGGAGCTGGTCGCCGAGGGCGTGGAAACGGCCGCGCAGCGCGACTTCCTGCGCAAGGCCGGATGCGACTTCGCGCAGGGCTACCTGCTGGGCCGGCCGGTGCTGCCGGAGGCCCTGCAGGAGCGGCTGGCGCAGGTGGCCGGCCCGGCTTCGGCGGCCTGAGCCCCAGCGGCGGACGAAAAAAAACCGGACGGCCACAGGACCGCCCGGCGGGCTCGGGAGGGAGTGAAACGGGAGCTGCGCTTATGCTGCCAGCGGCACCGACGGCTGCTTGGCCTTGGCGCGCGAGCGCGACGGCGGCAGGCGGCGCAGGGTCTTCAGCGCCTGCAGGTCGTGGATCTGAATCGCGCGCTGGTCGACCGAGATCAGGCCGATCGCGTTGAATGCCGAGAACGTCCGGGAAACCGTCTCCAGCGTCAGGCCGAGGTAGTTGCCGATCTCCTGGCGCGTCATGCGCAGGTTGAACTGGGTGCCGGAATAGCCCATTTCCGTGAATCGGGTCGACAGGAAGGCCAGGAAGCGCGCCACGCGGGCTTCGGCCGACAGCGAACCCAGCGTGCTGATCATCGCCTGCTCGCGCACCAGCTCGCGGCTCATCACCGCATAGATCGCGGCTTCCAGGTCGGGCTGGGTGCGGCCCAGCGAGGCGAACATCTTGAACGGCACCAGGATGATGTCGCAGTTGGTCAGCGCGACGGTCTCGGTCGAATACTGCTTGGAGTGGATGCCGTCGATGCCGAACAGGTCGCCCTTCATCGGGAACGAGAGCACCTGCTCGTTGCCGATCTCGTCGATCATCACGGTCTTCAGGAAGCCGGAGTTGACGATGTACAGCGTATCGAACATCTGGCCGATCGTATGGATGCGCTGGCCTGCCTTGAACTGCATGTGCTGGAACTGGAAATCGTCGTTCTGGATCTTCGCGGGAATGCGCAGCAGGTCGCACACTTCCTTCAGGCTGGACCACAGCTTGGCCTGGCGTTGCCACGCGGCGCCGCCGGTCGCGGCAAAAGGCAGGGAGGAGGCACGCACTTCAGACAGGGGAGTAGTCAGCATCTCGTTTTCCTTATTTATGTGGCGGGTTGGTTTTTCGTTTGATCCACTTGATTTGCGAATCGGCAATCGGTGAAAGGATTATGTTCCCCGCAAGGTTGCATGGAAATCAGCGTGGGATGAAATGCACTGTCGGACAACAAGGAGCGCAGTAAGGCGATTCCTACAGGACTCCTCGCGGCGCGACGCTCATTCGGCGCTGCCTTGAGGCATGCCCGCGCCCAGGCCGCGCGCGCCATTCCGTTTCCTCGGAACAAATTGCCGCCCGGCATGTCCGAAGCGCGTTCCCCCGACGCAGCTCTTCCACATGCCCCTGTCATCCTCGCAACGCTCGCTGCTGCCGCTTGTCGGCCTGCAAGGCGCAGTCCATTCGCTTGGCGGCTTCATCGGTTTCTTCGTGGTCGGCGAGCACAGCATTCATGCACTGCTGCGCTACACCGCCGGCATGATGACCGCCGCGATGCTGGCTACCTTCATCGCCTATGCCTTCGGCTCGCGGCTTGGCTTGTCCGCCCGGGGGCTCCTCCGTCTTGGCTTCGTGCTGCCTGGGGTGCTGCTGCTCGCCGCCGGCACGTCGGTGGCCGCACTGGCGCTCGCATTCGGAACCTTTCTGGGCATGACCTGGAGCGCGCGTCACGCGCTGGAGATGTCGCTGATGCAGAACCGCGAGCGTGACGGGTATGCGGCCCATGCGGTGGCGATGATGCTGGTCCCGGCGCTGCTGGCGACGCTGGCCGCGACCGTGATACTCGCGCTGGGCGGCCAGAGCGCGCAGCACGTGTACTGGTTCTACGGCGCGATGTGCGTGGCCGGCGGCCTGCTGCTCGGACGCGGGATTCCGGATACCGAGCCGGTCGCCCTGAAGGCGCCGCTTGCCGTGCTGCGCCAGCCGCAATTCATCGCCTGCCTGCCCCTGTTCTTCCTCGAATCCGGATTGTTCGGCATCAGCCAGGCGATGGCCGCGGCCGGTGCCGTGCAGGCGCTGGGCTCGGCGAGCCAGTTCGGCTGGGTCGCGACCGTGGCCGGCCTGGTCGGCGGCTGCGCGCTTTACCTGACACGCCGCCAGCGCGACATCCACAACCGCGCCGGCTGGCTGGGCGCGGCCTGCCTGGTTATCGGCCTGTCCTACGTACTGCTGGGCGCCAGCGCCTGGCTGCCGGCGCTGTTCGTCGTGCATGCGGTCACGCGCGCGGCGGGCATGCCCTTCCTGTCGGCCAGCCAGCAGGTGATGAACCAGTGCACGCTGGATGTGCGCGGCGAACTGTCGGACCGCATCTTCGCGCGCGAACTGGTGCTGTGGCTGCTGCGCATGATCTCGCTCGGCCTGTTCTGGCTGCTGGCGATGGCGCTCACGCCGATCCAGCTGCTGGTGGCGGGGGCGAGCGTGCTGGCCTGCGCGACCGCCCTCGAATACCTGCTGGGCAAGTCGCTGTTCGGGCGCAACCTGGCGCACCAACCGGCGTGACTTGCGGCAGATCAAGGTTTCGGCTGCGCCCGGATGCGAACCTGCCCGTCTATCGACAGCAGGTCAATCCATGAGCAAACGCATACTCCTGATCCAGGGCCACCCCGACGCCAGCGCCCGCCACTTCGGCCATGAACTGGAAGACGCCTACGCCGAAGGCGCGCTCGCATTGGGACACGAGGTGCGCCGCATCCAGATCGCCAAGCTGGATTTCCCGATGCTGCGCAGCCAGTACGATTGGGAAAAGGGCGAGCTGCCCGCCAGCCTGGCGGAATCGCAGGAGGCGATCAAATGGTGCGAGCACCTCGTGCTGTTCTTCCCGCTATGGCTGGGCGACATGCCTGCCTTGATGAAGGCCTATCTCGAGCAGGTCGCCCGGCCCGGCTTCGCATTCGGCGAGGCCGGCACGGCGAGCTTCGGCAACAAGGGACTGCTCGGACGCTCGGCCCGCGTGGTGGTCACGATGGGCATGCCGGCGATGATCTACCGCTGGTACTTCCGCGCGCACAGCGTCAAGTCGCTCGAGCGCAACATCCTCGGCTTCGTCGGCTTCTCGCCGGTCAACGAGACACTGATCGGCAATGTCGGCAGCATCGATGCAAAGAGCGCCGAAAGATGGATCGAGAAGCTGGCCACGCTCGGGGGACTCGCCGAGTAGAACCATGGCTCGATAGCGGACAGGAACGTTTCCTGCGGCAAGAGGTCGTAACCGCGTGCATCTTTCGCAATACCAAGAACCTGAGCCGCTCGGTCATGCCGCTTCTGCAACCTCTGTCCCGCCTCCTTCGCCCTCGTCGCTACCGCTTCGCCGCCGCCGGCGCCGCCCTCGCATCCGTGCTGGCCGCCGCCGGCTGCGGCCAGCTCGCGCAGAAGGAGCGCGAACTCACCTTCCGCATCGAACCGGGTAACGCCAGCTGGTACAGCGGCATCCCCGAGGGGCTGGTCGAAAAATACATCCCGGTCGGGAATGGCGAAGAACGGCTCCACACCTGGTGGTGGCCGGCCGAGCGCGAGCACGCGCCCACCCTGCTCTACCTGCACGGCGCGCGCTGGAACCTGACCGGCCACCTGCCGCGCATTGCCCTGCTGCGCGACCTCGGGTTCTCGGTACTGGCAATCGACTACCGCGGCTTCGGCCGCAGCGGCGGCGAATTGCCGTCCGAACGCACCGTCTATGAAGACGCACGCATCGCCTGGGCGTATCTGGTCGGGCTGCAGCCCGATCCCGCGCGGCGCTTCGTCTATGGACACTCGCTGGGCGGGGCGGTGGCGATCGAACTGGCCACCGCGCTCGATGCACAGGACGCGGGCGGCGTCATCGTCGAATCCACCTTCACCTCCCTGGCCGATGTGGCGCGCTCGCTCAGCTATCCCTGGCTGCCGCTGCAGCTGGTGATGTCGCAGCGTTTCGATTCGGTGAGCAAGATTTCCCGCGTCGACCTGCCGCTCCTGGTCGTCCACGGCAGCGAGGATCGGGTCGTCTCGCCGCACTTCGGCGCGAAGCTGTACGAGGCCGCCGGCGGATCCAAGCGGCTGTTGATGGTGGAAGGCGCCGGCCACAACAACGGCATGCGGCTCGCGCAGCGGGAATTCCGGGAAGCGCTGGGCGAGCTCTTCCCGATCCCCGCGCTCTGATCAGGCCGCAAGTTCGCGCATCACCGCGTACAGGTTCGCCTTGCCTTCGAAACCGATGCCATCAAGCTCGGGCATCGTGATGCGCCCGTTCTCCACCTTCACGCCGTCGGGGAAGCCACCGAAGGGCTGGAACAGGTCCGGATAGGATTCGTTGCCGCCCAGACCAAGACCCGCGGCGATATTCAGCGACATCTGGTGGCCGCCGTGCGGAATGCAGCGCGCGGCCGACCAGCCGTGCTGGTGCAGCATGTCGAGCGTGCGCAGGTATTCGACCAGGCCGTAAGACAGCGCGCAGTCGAACTGCAGCCAGTCGCGGTCGGCGCGCATGCCGCCGTAGCGGATCAGGTTGCGCGCATCCTGCATCGAGAACAGGTTCTCGCCGGTGGCCATTGGCTTGTCGTAGTAGTTGCGCAGTGTGGCCTGCAGCTCGTAGTCGAGCGGGTCGCCCGCTTCCTCGTACCAGAACAGGTCGTAGCGCGACAGCGCCTTCGCGTAGGCGATCGCGGTGTCGAGGTCGAAGCGGCCGTTCGCATCGACCGCCAGCTTCTGGCCGTCCTGCAGCACCGACAGTGCCGCGTCGATGCGGCGCAGGTCGACGTCGAGCGACGCGCCGCCGATCTTCATCTTCACCACGTTGTAGCCGCGGTCCAGGTAGCTGCGCATCTCGTCCTTCAGCGCGTCGTCGTTCTTGCCCGGATAGTAGTAGCCGCCGGCCGCATAGACGAACACCTCGCGGTTCGGCGTGCCGTTGCCATAGCGCTCGGCCAGCAGCTGGTACAGCGGCTTGCCGGCGATCTTCGCGACCGCGTCCCACACTGCCATGTCGATCGTGCCGATGGCGACCGAGCGCTCGCCATGGCCGCCCGGCTTTTCGTTGGTGAACATGCAGTTCCAGATCTTGTGCGGATCGAGGTTCTCGCCGCTGTCGTCCAGCAGCGATTCCGGCGCAGCTTCGAGGATGCGCGGAATGAAGCGCTCGCGCATCAGGCTGCCCTGGCCGTAGCGCCCGTTCGAGTTGAAGCCGTAGCCGACCACCGGACGGCCATTGCGCACCACATCGGTGATGACGGCCACCAGGCTCAGCGTCATCTTGCTGAAGTCGATGTAGGCATTGCGGATGGGCGAACTGATCGGAAAGGTTTTTTCGCGGATGTCGACGATTCTCATGGCGGTTTCCCTTGGTTGAACAGCTGCAGAATAGCGCCGGGCGGTCAGGCTATAATTGATCGGCAACTCACTTTTCTTTTCACTTTTCCTGAATAATCGTGTTGCCCGATCTCGAGTTCTTCGTGTTGCTTGCGCGCCACCGCAGCCTGTCGGCGGCGGCGCGCGCGCTCGACATCACGCCGCCGGCGGCCACGCGCCGGCTTGCCCAGCTGGAAGAGCGTCTGGGCGTGCGCCTGGTCAATCGCACCACGCGCAGCGTGAGCCTGACCGGCGAGGGCCAGACCTATCTCGAGTACGCCACCCGCATCCTGGCCGAGCTGCGCGAGATGGAGGAGGCGGTCTCGCGCAGCCGTGCCGCGCCGCAAGGACTGCTGCGCGTCAACGCGACGCTGGGTTTCGGCCGCACGACGATCGCGCCGCTGGTATCGGCCTTCGTCAAGGGCCACCCGGGCGTGGAGGTGCAGCTCGACGTGACCGACCGGCCGGTGGACCTGGTGGAAAGCGGCTACGATCTTGCGATCCGCTTCGGCGCCCTGCCCGACCGGCGGCTGTCCGCGCGCCGGCTGATGTCGAACCGGCGCTTCCTGTGTGCATCGCCGCGCTACCTGAAGCAGCACGGCACGCCGGAGACGATTGCCGACCTCGCCCGGCATCGCTGCATCATCCATCGCCAGGACAACGATGCCCACGGTATCTGGCGCTTCCTGCACGGCGAACACAGCGAGGCGATCAAGGTGCATGGCACCGTGTCCAGCAACGACGGCGACATCGTGCTCGGCTGGGCGCTGGACGGCCACGGCATCCTGATCCGTTCGGAATGGGATTTGGCGAAATACCTGGAAAGCGGGCGGCTGCACGTGGTGCTGCCCAAGCTGCGGCTGCCGCCGGCTGACCTGACCGTCTACTATCCGGCCGGGCGCAATGTCTCCGCACGGATGCGCGCGTTCATCGACTTCCTCGTCGAGCACGTCCAGGCGCGAGCACGCAGCTGAACGCGCTGGCACAATCGATCGCATCTCCTCAACCAACACGATCATGAACGACCTCGACACCCTCACGCAGATGCAGTTGCGCTTTCGCGACGCGCGCAACTGGAAACAATTCCATTCGCTGCGCAACCTGATCGTTTCGCTGAACCTGGAAGCGGCGGAACTGCTGGAACTGACGCAATGGAAGGACGATGCGGCGCTCGCTTCCGCGCTGCAGGATGCGCAGTTCCGCGAAATGCTGCGCGATGAGTGCGCGGACGTGCTGCTCTATCTGGTGCTGGTCGCCGAGGCCGGCGGCGTGGACCTGATGGAGGCGGCGCGCGCGAAGATCGCGAAGAATGCGCTGAAGTATCCGGTGGAGAAGGCGTATGGGTCGGCGCGCAAGGGGGAGGCGGGAACCTAGTCCGCCATGCGCCCGTCGCGACGCCCCCGAACTTGAGAAACGTAGGCGAAAGAGCCGCGCCCCTCACTCCCCCTCATACGGCCTGTCACTGCGCGGCGCATGCGGCGCCTGCTCATCGAGCGACTGCCGATAGCGGATGCAGCCGCGCATGAATACCGGCCATTCCGGCACCACCGGAACCGGATCGGTCTTTTCCGGCAGCAAGCCCCAGAGCTGGGGATGATGCCAGCACAGCCCATGCCCGCTGCTGTCGCGATGCGCGCGGATGCCCGCGCGCAGGCGCTTCACTTCCGCGACCAGCGCGTCGCGCGTCATGCCGTCGAGATCGTCGTCCATGCCTTCCTCCTGCAACTTAGAGGCCCTAACAGAAGCCGATGGCAAGGCGCGCCGACGCAGACAGTACGTGTAGTAC
>DATLGF010000008.1:0-10792 GCA_035540575.1 Noviherbaspirillum sp. | reverse complement strand
GTATAGGCCAGCCAGATATCGGCGGGGAACATGATTGGCCTATGCGCAGCAGCGGCGTTCGACCGTCGGTGCGGTTACGCGGTCCTGGCGAAGCCACCTCCGCAGCGTGCCGAGCAGCGCACGCAGCATGCCTTCGGTCGCCAACGGCGCCGGCGCGGTTTCCACCCGTGTCTGGGCCTCGAAACCGCCCGTCTGGGCCTCGACGACCACCAGCCTGCCGGTGGCCACGCGCAGCGAGTCGCCGGCGCTGAGCCAGTAATCGTAGCGGTTCCCCTCCACTGTGACCCAGGCGCTGCCGCTCTTGATGCGCAGGATGCGCGCGCGCTTGGCTGCGCCGGACAGCACCTCGCCGGCCTCCAGGTGGATTGCTTCGCTTGTGAACAGGTCTCTCATGATTTCCGGTTCCTTCCATTGCTCCCCCGTCCGGCCTCCGACGGAAGCCACACGGACGCAAGGGGGTGACGGAATTCTAGGACTTGAACCTAGCTTGTCTAAACGATATATATTCGACTTTCTTGTTAGCCGATCTCACATGCCATGAGCGACTTCCGCCGCCTTCCCAACCTGGCCGCCCTGCGCGCCTTCGAAGCCGCCGCGCGGCACGGCAATTTCTCCCGCGCTGCGGAAGAGGTGCATGTCACGCATGGAGCGATCAGCCACCAGGTGCGTGCGCTCGAGGAGGAACTGGGCGTGGCGCTGTTTGCACGGCATGGCAAGCGCATCACGGTCACACCGGAAGGCGAGCAGTTCGCCGCTGTCGTACGGCGTGCGCTTGGCGATGTCGCCGCGGCGGCAGAAGCGCTGAAGATCACCGCGCGCCAGCAGCGCCTGACCATCACCGCGCTGCCGTCGCTTGCATCACGCTGGCTGGCCCCGCGGCTGGGGGCCTTCATCGACCGCCATCCCGACCTGGAAGTCATGCTGCAGTCCAGCCACGCGCTGACCGATTTCGTGCGCGAGTCGGTTGATGTGGGTCTGCGCTTCGGCTTGGGGAAGTATCCCGGCCTGAACGTGGAAAAACTGATGGACGACGCCTTCTATCCGGTCGCCAGCCCCCGTTTCAATGGCGGCAGGCTCCCGAAGACGCCGCAGCAGCTGAAGCATATGCCGCTGTTGCGCTGTGAACTGGAACCGTGGACGCCATGGTTCCGGGCGGCCGGGCTCGATCTGCTCGAGCCGACCGGCGGCCTGGTGTTCCAGGATTCTTCGCAACTGGTGCGCGCGGCGGTGGAAGGCAATGGCATCGCGCTGGCACGCCATGTGCTGGCTGTTGGCGAGATCGAGTCGGGGCAGCTGGTGCGGCTGTTCGATGTGGCGATTCCGTGCCCGCAGTCCTACTTTTTCGTCTGCCCGCCCGAGGCGCTGGTCAAGCCGCAGGTGCAGGCATTCCGAGAGTGGGTGATGGGAGAGGCGCAGGGGATGGTGTGCTGAAGCGGTGCAGAGCCGGGTTTTTGAATCACGGCTAATGTATCGCGTAATACAGCCTTTCCGTGCCGCTGCTCAATGGCGGTTTCGGTCGTTTGCAAAGCGAGGGAGCGAACATGACGAATACGCGATTTGACGTTGACCTGTTCACGATCGGCGGCGGCTCGGGCGGGGTGCGCGCGAGCCGCTTTGCCGCGCAATACGGTGCGCGCGTGGCCCTGGCCGAGCGGCACAAGCTGGGCGGAACCTGCGTGAATGCCGGTTGCATCCCGAAGAAGCTGATGTCCTATGCCGCCCATTACCGCGACGATCTGGCCCATGCACCCGCCTATGGCTGGGACGTCGGGCCCGCTGCGTTCGACTGGAAGACCCTGCTTCGCAACAAGGACGCCGAAATCAGCCGGCTCAATGGCGTATACCGGTCGCTGCTCGAGAAATCCGGCGTGACGGTCCATGAAGGCAATGCGGTCATCGAAGACCCGCATACCGTCAACATCGATGGCAAGCGGGTCACGGCGCGGCATATCCTGGTCGCGACCGGCGGGCGCCCGTCGGTTCCCGAAATTACGGGCAAGGCGCTCGGGATCGTATCCGACGATTTTTTCCATCTCGACGACGTGCCGAAGCGGACCGTCATCGCAGGCGGCGGCTATATCGCCGTCGAACTGGCCGCAATCCTGAACGGCCTCGGCAGCCAAGTCACGCTCGTGCATCGCGGCGCGCGGCTGTTGCGCGCGATGGACGCCGACATCGGCAGCTTTCTCGGCAAGGAGATGGAGAAGAAGGGCATTGCGATCAAGGGCGGGACGGTGATCGCATCGCTGGCATCGGACGGGCAGGGCATCAGGCGCGCATTGCTCGACAACGGTGAGACACTCGACGCCGAGGCAGTGCTGTTTGCAACCGGCCGCGTGCCAAATACAGAAGGCCTAGGACTGGAAAACGTCGGCGTCAGGCTGTCCGAGCGCGGCGCGATCAAGGTCGATGCGAACTTCACCACCAGCGTGCCATCGATCCACGCCGTCGGCGACGTGATCGATCGCGTCGCCCTCACGCCGGTCGCGCTCGCCGAGGGGATGGTGGTGGCATCGCTGCTGTTCTGCGACGGCGCGCGCAAGCTGTCTTACGAAAACATCCCGACGGCGGTGTTCAGTCATCCGAACGTCGGCACCGTCGGCTTGACCGAGGCGACCGCGCGCGAACGGCATGCGAAGGTGCGCGTGTTCAAGTCGGAATTCACCGCACTCAAGCACACGATCAGCGGCGCGAGCGAGCGCGTGATGATGAAGCTGGTGGTCGACGAAGCGAGCGACCGGGTGCTGGGCGTGCACATGGTGGGTGCGGATGCCGGGGAAATCATCCAGGGTTTTGCGGTCGCCCTGCAATGCGGCGCGACCAAGGCGCAGTTTGACGCCACGATCGGCATCCATCCGACGATTGCGGAGGAGTTTGTGACGATGCGGGGATAGCCGGACGTCACTCCGGCGAAAACCGGGGTCCAGTGGCGCTGATGCACGCCCGACACGTCGCCGGGACGACGGAATGTCGGTGCTTCATATAGCCGCATGTGGCCGGGCTTGCCCCGCTTGCGTTTGCACACTCGCTGCGGCCAAGGCGGGAACAGGGAATGTGACGAGACTGCGCTTGTCTGGAGTCACCGGTTCACACCGCGCAAAGCGCACTATCCTCGTTACAGCACCACCTTCACCATCGGATGCGAACTCAGCTCACGGTACAAGTTATCAAGTTGCTCGCGGCTGGTGGCCAGCACGGTGACGGTGAGGGAGAGATAGGTGCCCTTGCTGGATGCGCGCATCTCCATCCTGCCGGCGTGGAAGGTCGGGTCATGGCGCACGACGACGTCCACCATGGTCTGGGCAAATTCGTCCTGCATCACGCCCATGATCTTGATGGGAAAGTCGCTCGGGTATTCGATCAGGCTGTCACGTTGGTCGGTCATGGCGTGTCGGTGGTTGGCGGCAGGGAGGCGAACAGGTGTGGCTCGTATTCTGGCTACCTGCCCCCTCTCCCTGAGAAGGGGGGCTTGTTCGATGGTCAGTTGACGGTATCGCGAGCCGAAAAACGCGAGCCTCGCCAGCAATCAGCTTAGTTCAAAGCGTCTTTTCACGATACGCCGCGAGCAGGCGGCTGTACACCGGCCCGGGCTTGCCGTCGGCGACCGGCTTGCCGTCGATGCTGGTGACGGCAATCACTTCCTTGGATGCCGACGACATCAGCACCTCATCCGCCGCAAACACTTCCTCGCGCGAAATCCTGCGCGCTTCAAAAGGCGTGCCGGTTGCTTCGCACAACTCTTCCAGCAGACCGTAGCGGATGCCCTCGAGAATCAGGTTGTCTTTTGGAGGCGCCATCAACGTGCCGTCCTTGACGATCCACACATTCGAAGCCGCGCCCTCGCTGAGGAACCCGTCGCGAAACTGGATCACTTCGGCTGCGCCCTGCTCGGCCGCATGCTGGGCGGCGAGCACGTTGCCCAGCAGCGAGATCGACTTGATGTGGCACATCAACCAACGGCGATCCTCGAATGTCACACAGGCCAGACCGTCTGCCCGCTGCGCGTCGGTAGGAAGCACCAGCGGGTTGGTCATGATGAAGACCGTGGGCTGCACGTCCTTCGGAAAAGCATGCGCGCGCTTGGCCACGCCACGCGTGACCTGGATGTAGACCAGCTGATCGTCGGCGGGAAATGCATCGGCGACGCTGCTGATCAGCCCCATCCAATCATCTTCCGTATGCGGATTGGCAATACCGATTTCGCTCAGGCTGCGGAACAGCCGCGCCATGTGCTGCTTCGCGCGGAACGGCTTGCGCCTGTACAGCGGCATGACCTCGTAGACGCCGTCGCCGAAGATGAAGCCGCGGTCAAGCACGGGAATGCGCGCCTGCGATAGCGGGGTCAGTTCACCGTTCAGGTAGACGAGCGGGTCTTGCATGCGTGGCCTTTTACGTGAGGTGTTTCCGTGAAGCGCGCATTCTGACACGTGATGTTGCACGCCGCACAAAGCAACATGCCGGCGCGAGGCCGGCATGCAAGCGATTGGAGCCGAACCTTACTTTATCCAGAGACGCACGGAGTCCCATGCGCGGCCGAACACGGTGGCCTGGTTCACCTGCTCCAGCGACACCACCGGCAGCTCGGCGATCGGCTTGCCGTCGACCATCATCTTCAGCGTGCCGATGTTGCTGTACTGTGCAACCGGCGCGATCAGCGGGTCGGTGCGTTCCAGCACGGGCTTGATGCGCTCGCCCTGACCCTTCGGGACGGTGACGAAGATGTCCTGGGTGAAGCCGACCTTCACCTTGTTCAGCGAACCCTTCCACACCTGCGGCGTGGCGACCGGCTCGCCCTTGGCGAACAGGCGCACGGTGTCGAAGTTCTGGAAGCCCCAGTTCAAGAGTTTCTGGCTTTCCTGGGCGCGCAGCGCGTCGGAAGCGGTGCCGAGCACGACCGAGATCAGGCGGCGCTCATGGTCGCCGTTCGGGCGGCGCGCGGTGGAGATCAGGCAGAAGCCGGCGGCCGCGGTGTAGCCGGTCTTCATGCCGTCGACCGTCGGGTCCAGCCACAGCAGGCGGTTGCGGTTCTGCTGCTTGATCTTGTTGTACGTGAACTCGCGCGTCGAGTAGATCCTGAAGAAATCCGGATGGTCGTTGATCAGGCGATGCGCCAGCGTGGCCAGATCCTGCGCGGTGGAGTAGGTGTCGTTGCTGGTCAGGCCGTGCGGGTTGGAAAAGCGCGTGGACTTCAGGCCCATGCGCTCGGCTTCGCGGTTCATCAGCTGCACGAAGGCTTCTTCGGTGCCGGCCACGGCCTCGGCCAGCGCGATCGCGGCGTCGTTGCCGGACTGGACGATCAGCCCATACAGCAGGTCATTGATGGACACCGGCACGCGCGGCTCGATGAACATCTTCGAGCTGCCCGGATCGACCTTCCAGGCATTGACCGAGACGGTGATCAGCTGCTCGGGATCGAGGCGCTTCTCCTTGATCGCCGAGAAGACCAGGTAGGCGGTCATGATCTTGGTCAGCGAAGCCGGCTCGATGCGCATCGTCGGCTCATGGGAAGCCAGTACCTGGCCGCTGGTCGCATCCAGCAGCAGCCAGGACTTGGCGGCGATGGTGGGGGCGGGCAGGGCTTGCGCCCAGGCGGCGGAGACCGAAAAGGCGGTGGCGGCGATGGCCGCGATCAGTTTTTTCATGGGAGATCTGGATGAGGCGTCCGCAGCAGCGGATGTCGGTTGGAAACTAGCTGGAACATTATATGCGTCCCAGCCGCGACAAGTTGACCGCAATCAGCCAGTTTTCCCGTGCAATTCCTGTTTATGGCGCGAAATGTTGCCGGCTGGCTAGCGATGCCACATTTCGACCACGAAATTCTTTATGTGTTGCAACTTGCGGTGAAAAAAATGATCGGCGCCGGGAATCACGATCACCGGGATGTCCTGCGGGCGGGCCCAGTTGAGCACCGCGGACAGCGGGATCGTCTCGTCGTATTCGCCGTGGATGAGGATGGTGTTGGCGGGGATGTCGGGCATCGCCCACTTGCCGGCGGCCGAGCCGACCAGGACCAGCCGCTCGGCCGGGCGGCCCGCGGCGATCAGCCGCTGCTGCAGCTGCGACTGGACGAAGGTGCCGAACGAGAAGCCCGAAAGCGCAACCGGCAGGCCGGGATAGCGTTCCTGCATGTGATCGAGCAGGAGCGCCATGTCGTCGGTCTCGCCGCGCCCTTCGTCATGCACGCCTTCGGACTGGCCGACCCCACGGAAATTCATGCGCACGGCCGCGTAGCCGAGCGCAACGAAGGCGCGCGCGAGGGTCTGGGCGACCTTGTTGTCCATTGTGCCGCCGTACAGCGGGTGCGGGTGGGCGACCAGGGCGATGCCGCGCGGCGCGCCATCGGCGGGGAGGTCGAGCGCGCATTCGAGGGCGCCGGCCGGACCTTGGAGGGTGAAGCGTTGGGTTTGGGCGTTCATGGATGGCTTGTTGTTTTCAATTGCGTGGACGCGTTGCCTCCGCCCGAAGCAGGGGAGGGCGTCTCTGCGCGCGTTGCGCGGAGGTCCTCACATGATCAGATCTTCAACCTCTCCACCACGCGCCCGTTAACGATGTGCTCATCGATGATCTCGTCGATGTCGTCCTTGTCCACGTAGGTGTACCAGGTTCCTTGCGGGTAGATGACCACCACCGGGCCTTCCTCGCAGCGGTCGAGGCAGCCGGCCTTGTTGATGCGCACCTTGCCCGGGCCGTTGAGCTTGAGTTCCTTGATGCGCTTCTTCGCGTGTTCCTGGGCCGCCTGCGCACCCTTGGCGGCGCAGCAGGTGCGCTCGCCTTCGGGCCGTTCGTTCAGGCAGAAGAAGACGTGGTGTTCGTAATACGGCTTGTCGTTCATGTCACGGCGCTCGATACGTCAACGCGCCATGATATCAGTTGCGTTTTTTCCGGTGCGCCGGGTGCAGCAGGAACCAGAGCGCAAGGAAGGGCCAGAACAGCGAGAGGAAATGGGCGGCGCCGTTGAAGTTGAGGAACTTGCCCTGTATCCACGACTGCAGCGTCTCCGCGAAGTACGGATTCTCGGGCATCGCATTGATGAGCACGAGGCTGATCAGCAGGCAGGCGATCGCGATGCGCCGCTGCACGGTCGGCGGCGCATAGGCCACGCCTGCCACCAGCAGCACGCCCAGCAGCATGCCGCCCTTGGCGCCGGGCGTGAGCCAGTCCAGCGCCAGCGCCGGTGTAAACAGCAGCGCATACGACATGAACTTGACCAGCGCCGCGCCCGCGAGCAGGCCGGCGATCAAGAGCCCGGTCGGCGCCTGCTTGCGCAGCAGGAAGGACCATGCGAGCAGCGCGCCGCTCATTCCGCTGGCGGTGATCAGGGTCTCCGCGAGCCAGTAGTCCTGGATACTCAGCGTGGCGTCGCCGCGCAGCAGCGCACCGAGATCGATCGGCGCTTCGGTCAATCGGGATATCCACTCCGACAGGATCGGAAACACCTGGCCGTGGCCGAACATGTACGGCTGGGGGTAGATCTGCGCAAGCATCCACAGGCCGGCCACGATCGCGCCGCGCCCGGCCTCAGGCACCAGCCACTCGCGGCGCAGCTGCAGCATCCGGCTTTCGACAAGGAAGCTGCGCGTGAGCAGCGCGCCGGCGATCGCGCCGATCGCACCGCCGCCAAGGTTGGCGAGAAAGTCGAGATTGGAGGAGACGCGATTGGGCAGGAAGGTCTGCAGCGCTTCCATGCTTCCAGTGAGCACCATCGCGAGGAAGGTGGCCGTCACGGCAGCTGCTACGCCGCGCACGCGCGGATACAGCGCGAATACGACCAGGATGCCGAAGGGGACGTAGCCGACCACGTTGGTCGCCAGATCGAAGCCGGTCCAGTAGTAGGGCATCGGCATGAACAGGAAGTCCCATGCCTTCAGGCCCATGCGATGCCAGTTCGAAAATGGATACAGGCTTGCGTAGACGATCAGGCAGGTGTACATCAGCAGGCCCGCCCGCGCGAAAGTCGACACCTGTCCGGCCTCGTGGGCGGTCAGGGTCTCGCTTGCAGAAAAGGATGGGGTGTCGCTGATGTTCACTCGGTCGGCGTGGCGCGCAAATGCGCACTATTGTCGGTAGTGCGCGCACGGCGGGCAAGCGAAATCAGCGGCGCAGCTCCAGCGTTGCCAGCCATGCAACCAGCTCGCCCAGCGCAGCGTCGCTGGCGACGGCCAGCGCGTGGGCGCCACCGGCGGCGTCCGCGCGCTGCGCCGGCACTTCGTGGATGAAGGTGCGCTGGCCAAGCACGGTGCGCCCGCGCAGCAGCGTGGCGCGCAGCGCGACCCGGCCGGCGCTGCGCTCGGGGCCGGCAAACTGCTGGCTGAAGTCATCGACCTGCACGCGCAGCGTGGGGGCATCGAAGGCGCCGTCGCCCGGGCGCAGTGCGATGCCGCCTGCCTGGGCGATGCGCTGGCGGATCTGTTGCGCAAGCATTTGCGCAGGCGGCATCACCCAGCGGCTGGCCACATACGGGCGCGGCTGCTGCGGCTCGGCGTAGTTGAGCCGGAAGTAGATGTACTGGCTGTCCAGCCATGCCGGGGTTGCCACCTCCGCCACATTGACCGGCTCCGTGCCGGCCAGCAGCCGGGTGTCCGGCGCCAGCCTGACCGGGCCGAGATCGAACATCATCGGGGCTTCCGAACGGATCGCGGCGCAGCCGGACAGCGCGAGCGGCAGCGCGAGCAGCATTGCGATCAGGCGTGTCGAACATTGGGGGATGCGCATGGAATCTCCTAGCGCGACGGCGCGACGAAACCGGGCTCGCCCGGACCAGGCGCCACCACCGGTGCGCCGTACAGCACGCTCTGCGGGCGTTCGGCGAGATTGTCCAGCGCGCGGTTGAGCGCGCGTATCGACGAGCGCACATCGGTGACGATGGGCAGCGTTTCATTCTCGATGCGATATGCCACTGAACCGACCTGCTCGGCGGCGCCGGCGATGCGCGCCAGCGTGCCGTCGGGTGCGCGCAGGTCGTCGACCATGCCGTCGAGGTTGGCGGTCAGCCGGGCACCGTTGCCGGCCACGGTCTCCAGCGATCCCATCGCCCGTTCCGCGCGCCGCATCACCGGCGCAATGCTCGCCAGGGCCGGTTCCAGCTGGCGCGGCACCTTCTCGATTTCGCGCGCGGCGCGGCTGACGTTGTCGAAGGCGGCAAGTATGGTCTGCTGGTTTTCGTCGGTCATCAGCACGTTCAGGCGGCGCGCGAGATCTTCGGTCTGCTCCATGATCGCCAGACCGCGGTACTGCAATTGCTCGAACAACCCGGGACGCATCGCCAGGCGCGCCGGATCGGCTTCGCTGCTGGGCAGCGGCGCCGGCTTGCTGCCGTCGTCGTCGAGCTGCACGTAGGCCACGCCGGTCACGCCCTGATAGCCGAGCGAAGCGAAGGTGGAGTGCGTGATCGGCGTGTCCGGGCGTACGCGGATGCCGACCAGGATGCGTCCGGCTTGCTCCGGATCGAAACGGATCGTGTCGACCCGGCCGACGTCCAGCCCGCGATAGCGTACGGCGGCTTGCGGACTGAGTCCGGGGATCGAGTGCTCGGTTGCAATTTCATACGGGATCCAGGTCGACTGGTCGCGCGTGAGCCACATGCCGATGGCGATGGTGGCGGCCACGAGCAGTATCGTAAACAGCCCTGCCGCGATGGCGTGGGATTTATTTTCCATGTTCAGACTCCGTGTCGCGCACTTCCTGCAGCGCGCGCTTGCCGCGCTCGCCGAGGAAGAAATGGGTAATGAACGGGTGCTCGACTTCCAGCACCCGGTGTGGCGCGTCGCAGGCGATCACGCGCCGGTCGGCCAGCACCGCCACCTTCGTGGCCAGCGCAAAGAGCGTGTCCAGATCGTGCGTGACCATCACCACCGTCAGCCGCATGTGCTCGTGCAGGCTGCGGATCAAGGCGACGAAACTGTCCGACAGGCTCGGATCCAGCCCGGCCGTCGGTTCATCCAGGAACAGCAGTTCCGGCTCCAGCGCCAGCGCCCGCGCCAGTGCAACGCGCTTGACCATGCCGCCGGACAGATCGGCCGGCATCTTCTGCGCGTCGCTCGCGCTGATGCCGACCATCGCGAGCTTCAGCAGTGCCGCTTCGCGCACCAGCGGCGCCGGCAGGGTGCGCAGTTCCTGGAGCGGCAGCATCACGTTCTCGAGCGCCGTCAACGCCGAGAACAGCGCGCCGTGCTGGAACAGCATGCCCCAGCGGTTGCGCACCTGCTGCAGGCGCCTGCTGTTGAGTCGGCCGATTTCCTCGCCGAATACGTGCACGCTGCCGCGCTGCGGCCTCGTCAGGCCGAGCATGTGCCGCAGCAGCGTGGTCTTGCCGGAGCCGGATCCGCCGACCAGCGCAAGAATGTCGCCGGCTTCGACGCTGAGGTCCAGATCCTCGTGCACGACGTGCGCCCCGAACGCCGTGCGCAGTCCGTGTATCTCGATCACCGGCGCCATCAGTAGAACCCCACGTCGGCAAACACCACCGCGAAGATGGCGTCGGCGATGATTACGGCGGTGATCGCGGTCACGACCGACAGCGTCGTGCCCTGTCCCAGGCTTTCGGTGTTGGCTTCGATGCGCAGGCCGAAATGGCAGGCCACCAGCGCGATCAGGATGCCGAACACGACGCCCTTGCCGAGTCCTATCCAGAAATTCGCGATCGGCACGGCGTTCGGCAATTCCTGCATGAAGTATGCAAATGTCAATCCAAGTTCGAACTGGGCGGCCGCGATGCCGCCGACGAGAGCGACCGCATCGGTCCAGATCACCAGGAGCGGCATGGCAATCGCCAGCGCCAGCACGCGCGGCATGA
>DATLGF010000007.1:0-4926 GCA_035540575.1 Noviherbaspirillum sp. | reverse complement strand
CGTGGCATCGCGTCGCCGGCGCCGGCCAGCAATGCGTCGAGGCGGTCGGGGAAGTCGGCCATCGGCGCGTAACCATTGGCAGTCCGGGTCATGCCGATGGTTCCGCCGGTATAGATGAGGGCGATATGTTTGTCGCGGGCGGGCATGGATGCGTGCGGCAGTCAGAGGAACTGGCATTGTATGCCGATCATGCATCGGCAGCGGCTGGCGATTCGCGGCACAATGACATCCCCTTTCCCACGGCTATCCGCTATCCGACATGGACCGCATCTTCTTCGCAATCGGCGCGCTTTCCGCATTGATCAGCGTCGCCGCCGGCGCCTTCGGCGCGCACGGCCTCCGCACCCGGCTCGGTCCGGACATGCTCAACGTATTCGAAATCGGCGTGCGCTACCAGATGTACCATGCGCTGGCGCTGCTGGCCGTCGCGTGGGCCTGCACGCGCTGGCCGCATCCGGCCACGACCGCAAGCGGCGTGTTGTTCATCGTGGGAACAGTGGTGTTCTCGGGATCGCTTTATGTGCTGAGCCTGTCCGGCATACGCTGGCTGGGTGCAGTCACCCCGTTCGGCGGCGTGGCGCTGATCGCCGGCTGGGGGTGTTTGGCATGGGCGGCGGCGCGGGGGTGAAGTCATCGTCGTACTGAGCGGATGAGGTTCCTCGCTGCGCTCGGAACGACAGGTCCAGCGGACATCGCCTGATTTCTGTCATCCCAAAAAACTGTCATCCCCAAATACTGTCGTCCCGAACGCAGTGAGGGACCTCATCCGCCCGGCAAGCGGTGGCGCAAAGCGAGCGGATGAGGTTCCTTGCTGCGCTCGGAACGACAGATCCAGGGGCATCGCCTGATTACTGTCCTCCCGAACGCAGTGAGGGATCTCATCCCTCCGGCAAGCGAGGACGCAACCCCAAAAAAAACAGCCCCGGCAAGCCGGGGCTGTTCGTGAACGCAGCGAAGCCGATTACTTGACCACCGCCAGCTCGGTGCGCTTGCCGCCGCGGTAGGTGTACAGCGTCAGCGCGCCATCCTTGATGTCGCCCTTGTCGTCGAACGCGATCTGGCCGGTCACGCCCTTGTAGTTGGTCTTCTTCAGCTCCGGCAGGTACTTGTCCGACTCCCAGGAGTTGGCGCGCTGCATCGCCTGCACCATGATCATCACCGAGTCGTACACGTACGGTGCATAGATCTGCACGTCGGTGCCGAAGCGCTGCTTGTAGCGCGCCTTGAATTCCTCCATGCCCTTCTTCTCGGTCTCGGCCACGCCGCCGGCTTCGGCGCAGTACACCTGGTTCTCGCCGACCGCGTCGCCGGCCAGGTTGGCCAGCGTCTGCGAGCAGATGCCGTCGCCGCCCATGAACTTGGCGTTGATGCCCAGCGCCTTCATCTGGCGCAGCATCGGGCCGGCCACCGCATCCATGCCGCCGAAGAACACGACGTCCGGATTGCGCGCCTTGATCGCGGTCAGGATCGCGTTGAAGTCGGTCGCCTTGTCATTCGTGTATTGCTGCGCCACCACTTCGACGCCCTTGGCGCGCGCGCCCTTGACGAACTCCTGCGCCACGCCCTGGCCGTACGCGGTGCGGTCGTCGATCACCGCCACGCGCTTGGCCTTCAGCTGGTCGGCCGCGTAACGGCCCAGCGTGCCGCCGAGCTGGCCGTCGTTGGCCACCACGCGAAACGCGCCGGCATAGCCCTGCTGGGTGTAGCGCGGGTTGGTCGCCGACGGCGAGATCTGCACGATGCCGGCATCGTTGTAGATCTTCGAGGCCGGAATCGTGGTGCCCGAGTTCAGGTGGCCGATCACGCCGTGGACCTTGGCATCGACCAGCTTCTGCGCGGCCGCGGTGCCTTGTTTCGGGTCGGCGGCGTCATCTTCCGCCAGCAGTTCGAACTTGATCTTCCGGCCGCCGATCGTGATGCCCTTCGCATTGAGCTCCTCGATCGCCATGCGCGCGCCGTTCTCGTTGTCCTTGCCCAGGTGGGCGATCGAGCCGGAGATCGGACCAACGTGGCCGATGCGCACCACCTGCTCCTGCGCCGCGGCCGTGCCGGCGACCATGAACGCAATCGCGCCCGCCAGCGGAATCATTTTTGTCTTGAACTGCATAAAATATCCTCCCTAAGGATTGAAACGACACAGGGTTGCTGCAACACTTTTTCGTTTTTGCGCGTCGGCCTTGTGCAGGTTCGATCGGCATCGACACTGTCCCGGCCTGTTCCGCATGCCGTGCCACTTTGATACCGTTCTTTTCCGACCAGCCAGACGGTAACGCAGAAGAAACGCCCGGCCTAGAACTTTTCTCCGGTTTTTTTCGAATTTCAGCGATTTTTATATGCCCAAAACTCAGGTCCTCGACAAGGTCGATCGCAAGCTGTTGAATCTGCTTCAAAAGGACAATCAGCTGCCGACGCGGGTGCTGGCGGAGAAGGTGCACATCTCGCAGCCGACCTGCCTGCGCCGCGTGCGCGAACTGAGGGAGACCGGGATCATCGGCGCGGACGTGTCGCTGGTCGATCCGTTCGCGCTGGGCTACGGGATGCTGGCCTTCCTCGAGGTGTCGCTGAACAACCAGTCCGACGAACACATGCAGGATTTCGAGGCGCGCATGGGCAAGGAGCCCGAGGTGATGCAGTGCTATTTCGTGTCGGGCGATTACGACTACTTCCTCGTCGTGCACGTGGTCGATATGGACGCGTACTACCAGTTCGTGCGGCGGGTGATCTCCGGCTCCGGCAATGTGCGCCACTTCCAGTCGCGCTTCCCGATGAAACGGGCGAAGTTCGTCACGCGCATCGCGTTCGACGAGAAGGCGCCCGAGGTGCAGGTGAAGGTCGGGCGGTAGGGGAGGGGGCTCCCGCGAGCGCGGGAGCGATTCTTCAGGCCCGTGCGGCTGCGGTCGCAGCGCGGGCCGGCATCGCCGTGCGCGACATGCCGGTGAACGCGAAGTCGACGTCCGGAATGCGCCCGGAAACGATTTCCGCGATTGCACGACCCGAGCCGCAGCCCATCGTCCACCCGAGCGTGCCATGCCCGGTGTTGAGGAACAGGTTCGCGAACCGGGTCTTGCCGATATAGGGCACGTTCGACGGCGTCAGCGGCCGCAGTCCGGTCCAGTAGACCGGATCGTCGTAGTTGCAGGCATCCGGGAACAGTTCGCGCGTGCGTCGCGTGATCGCTTCGCAGCGCGTGCTGTTGAGTTCGCGCGAATAGCCGTTGAGCTCGCAGGTGCCGGCCACACGCAGGCGGTCGCCCAGGCGCGAGAACACCAGCTTGTAGCCGTCGTCGGTGAGCGAAACCGAAGGGGCGGTGTCCGGATTCGTGATCGTGTAGGTGGCGGAGTAGCCCTTGCCGGGATAGATCATCAGGTCGATGCCCAGCGGCTTGAGCAAAGGCTGCGAAAAGCTGCCCAGGGCGACCACGAAGGCGTCGGCGCGCACCACCTGGTGCCGGCCGTGTGCGTCGATGATTTCGATGCCGGTGATCCTGGCCGCCGCGCCGGTTCCCTCGGTGAGCAGGCGGGTGATCGTGGTGTTGTAGCGGAAATCCACGCCACCGGCGGCGGCTTTATCCGCGAGCCCGGCGGTGAACTTGTACACGTCGCCGGATTCATCGGTCGGAGTGAAATCGCCGCCGACGATCTTGTGCCGGATCGAGGCCAGCGACGGTTCGATCTTCACGACTTCATCGGCGCTGATTGATTCGCGCGGGCAGCCCAGCTCTCGCATCAGGCGCGCGGCGGGAAGAGAGTGCTCGAATTCCTTCGCGTCGGTATAGAAGTGGAGAATGCCGCGGGTGAGGGCGTCGTATTCGATGCCGGTCTCGGCGCGCACGGCGTCGAGCGTTTGCCGGCTGTATTCGGCGATGGCAACGATCTGGCGGATGTTGTGCGCGGTGCGCGCTGGCGTGCATTCGCGCAGGAACTGCATGCCCCACCGCCATTGCAGCCATTCCGGACGCAGCCGGAACAGCAGCGGCGCATCTTCCTGCCCCAGCCACTTCAGCACCTTCAGCGGGGCCGACGGATTGGCCCAGGGTTCGGCGTGGGACACCGAGATCTGGCCCCCGTTGGCGAAACTGGTCTCCAGCGCGGCGCCCGGCTCGCGCTCGAGCACCGTGACTTCATGCCCGGCCCTGTGCAGGAACCACGCTGATGCGGTGCCGATGATGCCGGCGCCCAAAACGATCACTTTCATGCTTGACTCCAAAAACGATGTCGAGATTGTATGGACTTATCGTTTTCCTGAGTGATCATTCAGGGCTGTAAAAATTTTCCGCCTGCGGCACGCGTGGCCGGCGCATGTTCGCGAAGCCACGAAATCCTCGGGGATTTTTTATTTTTTCGAAGTGCGCGCGACGTTGATCTCGTGCATCACCGCACGTGTCACCACATCCTTCACGGTCTGCTGCAAACCGCTGCGGATGTCGCCGGCCAGCTGCTCGACCGCGGTCTGCAGGACGTCAGCCAGGCTGTCGCGCACCCGTTGTTCGAGCGCGAAGTCAATGTGCTTCAGCACCTGCTGCAGGATGCGTTCGTGCAGCTCGCGTTCGAGCTGTTCCCAGCGTTCGAGGTCGAGCGGATCGGATGCCGCCGGCACGGCAGCGGGAGAGGCGAGCGGAGTTGCCGGAGCGGGTTCATCGAGCTGCTCCGGGGTGTCGATGATCTCGGTGAGCACGGGAATGCCGGCATCGGGCCTGAAGCTGCTCATTTCTGTCCTGCGTTGCGATGTTCGATCGGATAGCCGCGTTGCCGGTAGTGGCGAAAGCGCTCGCGTCCGGCGGCGCGGTCGGCCTCGTCCAGGCCGACCAGTTCGATCAGCCGCTCGAAGCGGGCAAACAGCGCCGGCGTCGCTGGAGAGAGGTTCACCATCACTTCATGGTGGGGAAACTGCGCGTCGCCGCGATCGCTGAGGACGATAGGCGTGGCG
>DATLGF010000006.1:0-6307 GCA_035540575.1 Noviherbaspirillum sp. | reverse complement strand
CGTGGGCGATCTCGAGCGCTGCCAGCGCCTGAAACACGCCCGGCGCCGCCTGGCCGAGCAGGATGCCGGCGAGGATGCAGGCAGCAACCCAGATGGTCAGGTAACGCTCGAAGAAGCCGAGCGAGGCGCCGGCAATCGCGGTGCCCAGGGTGCGGGTTTGCGTCGACATGTTCATGGCGCGGCGTTGCCGATCTCGTCCATTTCGCGCTTGATCGCGTTCTTCTCGAGCATGTGCACCGGAAGATTCACGAAACTGTTGATGCGCGCGGCGATTTGCCGAAAGATCTTGTGGAAGGCTTCGCGCTTTGTCTCGTCGCTGCCGTCGACTGCCGCCGGATCCTCGAAGCCCCAATGCGCGGTCACCGGCTGTCCGGGCCAGACCGGGCAGACCTCGCCGGCGGCGTTGTCGCAGACGGTGATGATGAAATCCATCCGCGGCGCGTCCGGCGCCGCGAATTCGTCCCAGCTCTTGCTGCGCAGGTTCTCGAGCGGATAGCCGGTGGACTTCACCTGCTCGACGGCAAACGGGTTCACCGTTCCCCCCGGTTTGCTGCCAGCCGAATAGCCGCGGAAGCGGCCCTTGCCCATCGTGCTGATCAACGCCTCGGCCATGATGCTGCGCGCCGAGTTGCCGGTGCACAGGAACAGCACGTTAAACGTCTTCTCTTGCATGTTTACTCCCTCTTTTCTTGAACTCAATGGGTTGTTCCGGTACACAGGCGGCAACCGGAGCGCAGGGATTGCCGCCGCAACAGTTGTCCGTCAGGAATGCGAGCACGCCATTCATCGTGTCAAAGTTCGCGCGATAGATGACGAATCGGCCTTCCGGTGAAGGCGTAACCAGTCCCGCATGGGTCAGCTCCTTCAGATGAAACGAGAGCGAGGAGGGGGCAATCCCCACCTGTTCAGCAATTCGGCTGGCGGCCATCCCGGACGGCCCTGCCTGGACCAGCAAACGGAAAACCGCAAGCCGGGATTCCTGGGCGAGCGCGGCAAGCGCGGCAATGACGTCCCTGGTCTGCATGACATCTCCTTCACTTCAACGGTTCAATAATAATCGAAATATAGAACAAGGCAAAGCCGGCAATAGCAGCGTGGCAGGAATGTGCGCCCGGCGGGCCAGGGAGGGCTAGGACTGGGCCAGGGGGGCGGCTTTAAGCGGCAGCGAGGCGGTGAGGCGGGTGCCGACGCCAGTCTTGCTGACGACTTCCAGCGAGCCGCCGAGAGCCTTGAGCCGCTCGCGCATTCCCAGCAGGCCGAAGCTGTGCTTGCCGCGGCGGATCAGCGCGCCTCCCTTGCCGTCATCGGCAATGGAGAGCCGCAGGCAGGTTCCGTCCTGATGCAGGCCGACCCGCACCCAGGACGCATTGGCATGGCGCTGCACGTTGGTCAGCGACTCCTGCAGCACGCGGAAGAAGGTGGTGGCTACGTCGTCTTCGACCGCCGGCTCGCCCTCACCGAAGTCGATTTCGAGCGTGCAGGAAATGTTGGTGCGGCGCATGAACTCGGCTACCTGCCATTCGACGGCCGCCTGCAGCCCAAGGTCCAGCACCGCGGGACGCAGGTCGTTGATGATCAAGCGCACGCTGCGTATGGTGCGGTCCACGGTCTCCATCATCAGCTTCGCCCGCTCGGACAGTGCCGAACCATCGCCGGACACGCCGTTGATCAGCGATCCGACATCGAGGCGAAGCGCCATCAGGTTCTGGCCGAGTTCGTCATGGATATCACGCGCGATGCGCTTGCGCTCCTCTTCCTTCACATGCGTCTGGTAACGCGCAAGCTGGCGCAGCGCCTCGCGCGATTCGCGCAGCTGTTCCTCGGAACGCTTGTGTGCGCTGATGTCGATCGAGATGCCGATCAGATAGCGCGGTTGCCCGGCCTCGTCATACACCGGTTTCTTCATGCCGCGCGCGATGATGGGGCGCGAGTGATCGAGCGGCGAGACCAATTCCTCGTACTCGATGACCCGGCGGCAGGCGAAGGCGTGCCGATCCTGTGCGCGGAACGCGTTCATCGTCTCGCGCGGATAGAACGCGGAGCCGTCGGTATTGCGGATCTGCTCGAAGCGCACGCCCCACTGGCGCTCGCATTCGCGGTTCATCAGGATGACGCGGCCCTCGGGGTCCTTGATGAACAGGCCCACCGGCATGCTGCCGACGATTTCGTGGAAGCGCTCTTCGCTGGCGCGCAGTTCGGCCTCGATCCGCTTCCTCTGTGAAATGTCGCGCCCCGTGCCGCGATAGCCGAGGAAGGTGCCGTCGGAACCGAATATCGGTTCGCCATTGATGCTGACCCAGACGACTTCGTTGCCGATCTGTAGCCGGTATTCCAGCCCCCGGAACGGCCGGCGCGCGTCCAGGTCGCGACGATGCGCATCCCAGTCGACGGGGCCGGCAATGCCGGGCTGCTCCCAGCGGCGCAATCCCAGGTATTGGTGACGCACCAGCACCTCCTCGCCGAGTGACCAGCCCGTGCGCATCGTGAACCGCAGGTCAGCATCCTGTTCCCAGTACCAATCAGATGAAATCGCGATGAGGCTGCGAAAGCGTTCCGCGTCGACCTTGCTGGCTTCGCCTTGTTCGCGCAGCGCGGCTAGCTGCAGACGCAGCTCGGCGTTGGCGGCACGTACCCCACGCAGTTCGTCTTCCGCCATGCGCGCCCTTAGAACCGCGCGCCGGTAGCGATGGATGAGCAGCAAGGCGGCAGAAAACATGGCGACCATCAAGCCCAGCAGCCATGTGTGGGGGGTGGCGACGGTGGACGCAATGGTACTCGGGAGTGCTTTTGCCGGCCCGGCGCCGGCGAAGAGGGCGGCGCCCGCCAGCAACTGTGGCAGTATGGCGTGAGAGGTTCGCAGGGGCGGGCGATGAGCGCTCGGCATTGATTTTGTTGAAGGCGCTGAAGACGCTAATCATATATCAATGCCAACCCGTTTTTGTCGGGATGGCAGGCGGGGCGACTTCAGCGCGGGACCCCTTACAGCGTCCGGCCGGATTCCGCCAGTTCGATCAACAGTCGCGGGGGAGCGAATCGGGCGCCATAGCGTTCCTGCAACGCAGTCGCGCGCGCAATGAAGCGTTCCACCCCCACGTGGTTGACGAACTGCGCGGCGCCGCCGGTCCAGCCTGGAAAGCCGATGCCGAAGATCGAGCCGATATTGGCGTCGCGCGTCGATTCCAGCACCTTCTCTTCGAGGCAGCGCATCGTTTCGATGCTCTGGATGTAGAGCATGCGATCGCGCACGTCTTCGAAGGAGATCTGCACCTCGGGCTTCACGAAGATCTCGCGCAGCTTCGGCCACAGGAACTTGCGTCCGCCGTCGGCCGGATATTCGTAGAAGCCGGCGCCGGCGGCCTTGCCGCAGCGCTTGAATTCCTCGACCATCCGTTCGACGATCGCTTCGGCCGGATGCGGCACATAGCTGTCGCCCACGTCCGCGCGCGTCTGCCGCGCCACGTGCATCATCAGCGTCAGCGCCACTTCGTCCTGGACCGCGAGCGGTCCGACCGGCATGCCGGCCGCCAGCGCGGCATTCTCGATCAGCGCCGGCTCCACGCCTTCGCCAAGCATCGCGATGCCTTCATTGACGAAGGTCCCGAACACGCGGCTGGTGAAGAAGCCGCGCGAATCATTGACGACGATGGGAATCTTGCCGATCTGCTGCACATAGTCGTAGGCGCGTGCGAGCGTCTGCTCGGATGTCTTCGCGCCGCGGATGATCTCGACCAGCTGCATCTTGTCGACCGGCGAGAAGAAATGCAGGCCGACGAAGCGGGCAGGGTCGGGGAAAGCTTCGGCCAGCCCGGTGATCGGCAGGGTCGAGGTATTCGACGCCATCACGCCGTCGGCGGCCAGCCGCTCGGCGGCTTCGCGCGTGACCTGGGCCTTCAATTCACGGTTTTCGTACACCGCCTCGATCACGAGGTCGCAACCGGCAAGATCGGCCGCATCCGCGGTCGGGGTGATCAGGTTGAGCGTAGCGGAGGCCTTGTCCGCGCTGATGCGGCCCTGCCTGACGCGCTTGTCCAGCAGCTTCGCGCTGTAGGCCTTGCCTTTCTCCGCCTGTTCGCGCCCGACGTCCTTCAGCACGCAGGGCACGCCGCGGCTGGCGTTGGCCCAGGCGATGCCGGCGCCCATCATGCCGGCGCCAAGAATGCCGACCTTGGTCGCCTTCCATTTCGGCACGTCCTTCGGACGGCTTTTGCCGGCGCCGACTTCCTGCATCTGGAAGAAGAAGGTGCCGATCATGTTCTTCGCGATTTGGCCGGTAGCTAATTGCGTGAAGTAGCGGCCTTCGATGACCAGCGCGTTGTCGAAATCCACCTGCGCGCCCTCGATCATCGCGCTCAGGATGGCTTCCGGCGCCGGGTAGTTGCCGCGGGTTTTCTCGCGCAGCATCGCGGGCGCGACCTGCTGCAGCGGCAGGATCTTCGGCGTGTTCGGCGCGCCGCCCGGCAGCTTGTAGCCGTCCGCGTCCCAGGGCTGCACGGGCGCAGGGTTGGCCGCGATCCAGGCGCGCGCCTGGGTAATCAGATCGTCGCGGTCCTTCGCCAGCGCGTGCACGAAGCCCTTGGCCTGCGCCTCTGCCGGCGCCATGCGCTTGCCCTCGACGAGATAGGGCATCGCTTCCTGCAGGCCGAGCAGGCGCACGCTGCGCACCACGCCGCCTGCGCCGGGCAGAAGCCCGAGCGTCACTTCCGGGAAGCCGAACTGGATCTTCGCGTTGTCGAGGCTGATCCGGTGATGGCAGGCCAGCGCAAGCTCGAGACCGCCGCCGAGCGCGCTGCCGTTCAGCGCGGCGACTACCGGCCGGCCGAGCTTTTCGAGACGGCGCAGGACGGCCTTGATGCGTCCCACCATCTCGAAGCACTGCGCGGCGCCGTCGGCCGGAATCGCAATCAATTCCTTCAGGTCGCCGCCGGCGAAGAAGGTGTCCTTCGCGGATGCAATGATCACGCCCTTGATCGCGTCGCGCTCGGCCTCGAGGCGGGCGACGGCGTCACCCATCGCCTGCTGGAAGGCGGCGTTCATCGTGTTGACCGGGCCCGGCATGTCGATCGTGAGGGTGACGATGCCGTCGGTGTCCTTGTTCCAGTGGATGCTCATTCTTGTCTCCTCAGACGCGTTCGACGATCGTCGCGATGCCCATGCCGCCACCCACGCACAGCGTGACCAGTCCCCGCTTCAGCTTGCGCGCCTCCAGTTCGTCGAGCAGGGTGCCGAGCAGCGCACAGCCGGTTGCGCCCAGCGGATGGCCGAGCGCGATCGAGCCTCCGTTGACGTTGACCTTCTCCTCCGGCACGCGCATGTCCTTCATGAACTTCATCACGACCGCAGCGAAGGCTTCGTTGACCTCGAACAGGTCGATGTCGTCGACGGTGAGCCCCGCCTTCTCGAGCGCCTTGCGGCTGGCCGGTGCAGGGCCGGTCAGCATGATGGTCGGGTCGGTGCCGGTGATCGCGGTGGCGAGGATGCGGGCGCGCGGGGTCAGGTTCAGCTGCTTGCCGATGCGCTCGCTGCCGATCAGCGCGAGCGCGGCGCCGTCGACGATGCCGGACGAGTTGCCTGCGGTATGGACGTGGCGGATGCGTTCGACCTGCGGGTACTTGCGGATCGCCACCGCATCGAAGCCCATCTTGCCCGGGGCTTCGAACGAGGGTTTCAGGCCGGCCAGCGTTTCCATCGTCGTGCTCGGCTTGATGAATTCGTCTTCGGCCAGCACCGTGATGCCGTTCTGGTCGCGCACCGGGCGCATCGAACGGAAGCGGCCGGCGGCGCGCGCCGCCGCTGCCTTGTGCTGCGAGCGCATCGCGAACGCATCGACATCGTCGCGGCTGAAGCCTTCGAGCGTCGCGATCAGGTCCGCGCCTATGCCTTGCGGGATGAAGTCGGTGGCGAAGCTGGTTTCGGGGTCGGCTGCCCAGG
This sequence comes from Noviherbaspirillum sp., assembly GCA_035540575.1. Taxonomy (GTDB): domain Bacteria; phylum Pseudomonadota; class Gammaproteobacteria; order Burkholderiales; family Burkholderiaceae_D; genus Noviherbaspirillum. The sequence continues at coordinate 379 of DATLGF010000006.1, read as the reverse complement.
CGCCGCCGTCCGAACCCATGGGCACGCGCGACATCGATTCGACGCCCCCCGCCACCACCAGGTCTTCCCAGCCCGAGCGTACTTTCTGCGCGGCCAGGTTCACCGCCTCCAGGCCTGATGCGCAGAAACGGTTCAGCTGCATGCCGGAAGCCTTCCAGTCCCAGCCGGCGGCCAGCGCGGCGGTCTTCGCGATGCAGGCCCCCTGGTCGCCGACCGGCGTCACGCAGCCGAGCACTACGTCGTCGACCAGAGCGGTATCGAGACGGTGCCGGCTCTGCAGGTCATGCATCAGTCCGGTCAGCAGGTTCACCGGCTTGACGGTGTGCAGGCTGCCGTCCTTCTTGCCTTTGCCGCGCGGGGTGCGGATGGCGTCGTATAC
>DATLGF010000005.1:0-14254 GCA_035540575.1 Noviherbaspirillum sp. | reverse complement strand
GTCTGCTGAGTGCCGGCGCCCGTTCCTGCGCCGGTTCCAGCACCGGTGCCCGTGTCGGTACCCGTGCCGGTGGCGCCGGTCGTGCCGGTATCGCCGCTGGTGCCGGCGCCGGCGGCGCCGCTCATGCCGGTATCACCCGAGGTACCGGCGCCTGCAGCCCCGGTCGTGCCGGCGTCACCGGTCGTCCCCGCGCCTGCAGCGCCCGTCGTGCCGGTATCGCCGGTCGTGCCAGGCGCCGCGCCAGGAGCAGGTTCAGCGCCAGGTGCCGCGCCGGTTTCGGGTTGCGTCATGCCGGGCTGCTGGTCGGCCATGCCTGGCGAGGCCGGCTCTGCAGCCGGCTCGGCAGCCGGTTCGGCCGGAGTCGTGGCAGGCGGCATGCCTGCTGCGGTTTCGGCCTGCGGCGCGGTCGTGTCGCCGGTGGCGCCGGTGCCGGCACCTTCTTGTTCACAGGCGGCAAGAGCAAGAGAAGCGAGCAGCGCGGCGAGCAGTGCGGAGACTTTTTTCATGAGATTTTCCCTTTCATAAAGTTATTCGGTCATGCAGGTGTGTTGTGCTAGGTTTGAGAAAGCCGGCCGGCTTAAGTGCCCCTTAAGCGCTTGATAAAAATCAAACGACGATATATTTCGTTCAAGCTTTCAACTCCGGGATTTCGATTGCCGTTCATCACGACGTGCGGTAATTGCAAGCTAATCTTGCTGCCCGGCTATAATTTCCGGTCGCAAACATTTCCCGTCCCGCCCATTCCATGCACGGTCCGTCGCTGCGCAGGCAACTCGTGTTGCCTTTCGTCCTGCTCGTGCTGTTCGTTTCGGTCGCCATCGGCTGGGTCTCGTTTCGTGCGGGCGCGGAGGCGGTGCAGAACCTCACTGAACGCGTGGTGATGGATCTGCTCAACCGGCTTGGGAACGCGACCGAGCGGCACCTGGAGGCCGCGGTCTCCGCGATGGATGCGCTGCGCGACGGAGGCGGAGCGCAGGAAGCGGGAGCGGACCTGCAGGATTTTTCCGCGCTTGAGGCGCGTATGTGGATGGTCACGCGCCTTTCGTCGACGATCGATAGTCTTTTCTACGTGAGCAACGAGGACGGGCGTTTTCTCGGTGTGCGCAGGTTGAGCGACGGCAGCGCCGAAGTGCTGCTGCGCCCGCCCGAAGGCGGACCGCTGCATGTTTATTCGGCCAGCGCTCCCGGCAGGCGCGAGCGCCTGCTGCGAGTCGAGGAGTTCGAGCCGCGCCAGCGGACATGGTATGCGGTGGCGGCTCAGGCCGGCGAACCGGTATGGACGCCGCTATACCAGGACGACGAGGGGGCCGGGCCGACCGTCGCCCTGGCGGCGCCGGTGCCGCGCATCGATGGCACGCTGGCCGGCGTGCTGGCCGCCGACTTCGACTTGCAGGCCCTGACCGCGTTCATGCAGCAATTGCCGATCAGCAGCCATGGCATTGCCTTCATCGTGGATGCCCAGGGGGCGGTGATTGCGACCTCCGGCCACGAACGGCCTTTTGCCATCGCAAGCGGCGTGGTGCGGCCTCTGAAAGTGGCGGAGATGGATACGCCGATCCTGCGCAGCGCGTGGTCGCGTGTGGGCGCCATGGTGCGCAGCGAGGACGGCGGCCGCAGCGGGCCGTGGATGACTCATGCCGACGGCACCGACATCGCCGCCACGCGTCTGCAGAACGGATATGGGCTCGACTGGACGCTGGTGGTGGCCGTGCCCCGCAGCGATTTCATGGGCGATGTCGCTCGCAGCGTCGCCCAGGCCGCCTTCATCGGCCTGGTGTGCGTGATACTTGCCATCGTGTTCGGCCTGTCTGTCCTCAACCGGGTCTTGCGCGACATCCGCGTTCTCAGCGAGGCTGCGCGCCGCGTGGGAGAGGGCGAGCCTTTGCCTGCCCTGAACATCCACCGGCGTGACGAACTCGGGCAGCTCGCCGCTTCATTCAGCGAAATGGAGTACGGGCTGCGAATCGACAAGCTCACCGCGGTGTTCAACCGCGCATCGCTCGCCGCGCAGATCGCTGCGCACCGCCGCCAGCTCGATCAGAAGCCCGGCGAGAAACCGGCCTTCGCGCTCCTGTTCGTCGATCTCGATTACTTCAAGAAGGTCAACGACCAGCACGGCCATGCGGCGGGAGACCGCGTGCTGGTGGCGGTGGCGGCACGCCTGAAGGAGTCCGTGCGCGTGTCCGACGTGGTCGCGCGCTACGGCGGCGATGAATTCGTCATCCTGCTCAAGGGGGTGACGGACGTCGAAGACGTGATGCGGATGCGTGAAAAGATCCGGAGCGTGGTGGAACAGCCGGTGCGGCTGGACGTCATCACCGTCACTGTGGGCGCATCGGTCGGATGGGCGCTGTTTCCGGAGGACGGCAAGGATGTCGACAAGCTGCTGAAGATCGCAGATAGCCGGATGTACGACACCAAGCGCCGCCGCCATGCGGTGGCCTAATGCCTCCGCGCGGTCACCACGCGTGCCTCGCCGCGGTCGCCCACGGTGTGCAACGTGACCGGACGCCGCCAGACGCGGGCGATGTATTCGAGCACCCGTTCGGCGCGGCCGAGATCGATGCCGCGGCCATCGGTCTGATGGTCGTGCAGCAGCTGCAGGCTGCCATCCACGTGCAGATGATTGACCGCGATGCGCGGCGCGCCGAAGTTGTATTTCGGTGAGAGGATGGCCTCGTGCACCGCGTGCACGTCGGCGCTGGCAATGCGGATGTCGCCGTCGTCGCGCGCCTCGTAGACGAACAGCTCCAGCTTCTCGATCAGGTCGCGCGTGAGATAGTTGCGCACGAAGCCGAAATCGTCCTCCTCGCGCATGATCTGCCGCGCCTTCTCGAGGCCGTGCTTTTCGATGATGTCTTCCCACATCGAAAAACCAAGGTGGTAGGGATTCACCGCCAGCGCCAGCTGACGCTCCGCCGCATACGGACGCACGACGTCCGAATGCGCCTTGATCGCGGAAAGATAGAGGTCGTGTGGCAGGAAATCCGCTTCGCGCAGCAGGCGCGCATGCCAGTACGAGGCCCAGCCCTCGTTCATGATCTGGCAGGCGAAGACCGGATAGAAGTAGAACGACTCCTCGCGCACCGCGAGAAACACGTCGCGTTCCCAGTCTTCCATCTCCGGTGCGTAGTGGGCGATGAACCACAGCAGGTCGTATTCGGGCTGCGGCGGGATCTGCATGCGCCGCTGCGCATTGCCCGCTGTTTCCTGAAGCCGCTCGCCGGGCAGCGCCCGGTAGCGCTGCAGGAAGGGATCGACCGGGGCCGGTGAAGCTTCCTGCACCGGCTCGGTAGGGTAGAGCGGGCGGTGCAGCTCGCGCGTGACGTCGATGTGCGGTTCCAGCGCGAGCGCGGCATCGAGCACGGCTTCAACCCGGGCCTGTCCGTGCTCCTGGATCGCGGTTTCGATCCGATGGGCGCGCGCGGCCGCCTGTTCCAGTATGTGACCGCCGGCCATTTCCATGAACTTCGCGAACAGATGGTTGTTCTTGGAGAAGTCCGCGTGGCCGAGCACGTGCGCGGTGACCAGCGTGTTCTCCGGCAGCGTGTTGCCGTTGACCAGGTAGGCGCGGCAGGGATCGCCGGGGAACATCACCTCGAAGATGCGCGAATGCCCCATGCCCTGGCGAATCAGCTGATGGATGTAGCGCACGCCGAACGACCAGTGGTGCATGCGCACCGGCAGGCCGTAGACCGCGATCTCCATCATGAAGTTGTTCGGCACCAGCTCGAAGTCGACCGGGTAGTAGTCCAGCCCGAGCTTTCTCGCGAGCGCCTCGATCTGCGCAGAGTACTGCTTCAGCTGGGCGATCATTTCTGGTGATTGCGTGGTGGTGCACATGAGCTGTTGCCCTCGAGGAAAGGAAAGGCGGAATGCCGATCAGCGCTCGACCGACTGCTCCGTGAAGAACTTGCGGATGGCGTTCCAGACGTCGTCGTGGCGCGCAAGCACGGCGCTGGAGATCGGCGCGCCGCTGCGCTGGACTTCGCCGCACAGCATCTTCATCTCGGTCTCCGTCGTGCGCGGCGAGCCCGGTACGGTTTCGACATAGCCGATGAAGTTGAGCAGCTTGCCCAGCCGCGCGAGGTAATCCGTCGCCGCTCCCCGGTCCTCGGTGAAGTTCTCTCCGTCGGACGCATAGAACAGGTAGCCGTTGTACTGGGACGGGTCGTATTCATTCTCGATCAGTTCCAGCGCCAGCTTGAACGCCGTGGACGCGCCGGTGCCGCCGGTGCCGCTGACCGAGAAGAAATCGTTCTCGGAGAATTCCCAGGCCTGCGTGGTATGTGCGATGAAGCGCGTTTCCACCTTGCCGTAGCGGCGGCGAATGCCTTGCAGCACGAAGAAGAAGAAGCTCTTGGCGAGCTTGCGCTCGGCTTCCGTCATCGATGCCGAGACGTCCAGCGCGAAGATCACCACCGCATTGGTCGCAGGCCGGCGGCGTTGCACCAGCTGCTTGAAGCGCAGGTCTTCGTTGGTGAAAGGCACCGGATTGGCCTGCATGCGCTCCTGCGTCGCGCGCCGCTTGACCGCTTCCTTCACCGTGCGGCGGCGGTCAAGGCGCGCGCGCGCACCGTGCTTGTCCCAGCCTTCGCGCACATATTCGTCGTCGGTGACGGCGGTATTGCGCTTGGGCTGCAGATCGGGAAGCTGCAGCTCTTCCCACAGCCAGTCGATGATGTCCTCGACCTTGAACTCGAGCAAGAGCTTGACTTCGCCCTCGTTATTGCCGCCTTCGCCTTCGTCCTCGCCGGACTGCGGCTGCGCCTGGCGCAGCACATCGCCAGGTTTGCCCTGCCCCTGGCCGGCGCTGGACTGCGTATGAGAGGAATCGGACAGGCGAAAGCGTGCATGTTCGAGCAGGCGCACCGGTACCTGCACGGTCTTGTCCTGTCCGCCAGTGATGACATCCGGGCCCGCGACCAGGTCCGGCAGGTTCTGCTGCACCGCCTCGCGTACCTTCTGGTTGTGGCGCAACCAGTCCCGCGAGCCGCGCGAGAACAGGTCGTACCACGGCGTTTCTGCAGACAGGGTGAGTCGGTCATTCATGCATGCATCTCCGGTGCGTCACTCACTCCTGGGCCATCAGAGTGGTCACGTAATTCAGCGCTTCGCGGGCGCTATGCGCATCGTACCCATATTCGTCCACGAGGCGCTTCTCCACCACCGATATTTTCTGACGCACTTCCTCGTCCGGGCGGGTGGTGGAGCTGACCAGGCGCAACACGTCGCGGCGCTGCTCGAACAGATACTGCTGTACCGCGTTATGCAGTTGGGCATGGCTGTCCAGCGTAAACTTCTCGCCCCGCTTGAATGCGCCCATGGCCTTGCGCACCACCTCCTGGCGGAAGGATTGCTTGCCCGAATCCGAGATGTGGATTTTCTCTTCCACCGCGCGCAGGAAGCGCTCGTCGGGCTTGCGTTCCTCATTGGTGATCGGATCCTTGATCTGGCGGTTGTCGAGCGTCGCTTCGACTTCGTCCAGATACTTGTCGAGCAAGTCCTGGGCCTCCTGTTCAAACGAGACGAACAGTGCCTTGTGCACGTCTTCCTTGACCCAACGGTTGTAGAAGTCCTTGCGCGCGAGGACTAGGTAGTCAATCCACTTGCGCTTGCGCTTGGCGTCGATGCGCGCGTCGTTGTCGATCGCATCCTTTAGGGCAAGCAGCACATCCATCGTGGTCAGGCTCTTCGCATTGGACTGGATGATTGCGTTCGACAGCGCATTGATCACGAAACGTGGAGAAATGCCGGACAGCCCTTCCTCGGGCATGCGCTGCTTCATTCGCTCGGCGTCGACGTGCGCATAGCCCTCGACTTCCTCGTTCGCATACAGGCGCACCTTCTTGCCGAGTTCAAGCTCGCGCTCATCGGCATCCTGAAGACGGGTAAGGATTGCAAATACCGCCGCCGCATGCAGTACGTGCGGATCCAGGTGCACCTGCCTGAAGGCCGGGGCCGCAGAGGAGATCAGCTTCTTGTAAATTCGTGCTTCATCCTTGTAATTCAGTGTGTACGGCACCTGGATGATGACCATGCGGTCAAGCAGGGCTTCGTTCTCGCTCTCCTGGAGGAACTTGCGGAATTCCGCGAGGTTGGTGTGCGCGAGGATGGTCTCGTCCAGATAGATCAGCGGGAAGCGCGAGACCTTCACGTTCTTTTCCTGCGTCAGCGTAAGCAGCAGGTAGAGGAATTCGCGCTTGACCTTCAGGATCTCGATCATCTCGAGCATGCCGCGGCTGCCTGCGTACACGGCACCCGACCACGACCAGGCGCGCGGATCGCCCTCGTCGCCGTACTCGGCGACCTTGGAGAGATCCACGGAGCCGACGAGGTCGGCGAGATCGGCAGTGGTGGGATCGTGCGGCGCGTAGGTGCCGATTCCGACACGGCCCGCTTCGGAGATGAAGATGCGCTCGACCGGCATGCGCAGGAAATCTCCCTGGTATTCGCTCTCCAGGCGGCTGCGGCAATGCGGGCAGATTTCGCCGGTGATGTCGACGCCGTAGGTGTCGCGAAAGCGCGGGCGCAGCGAATGCGGGACGAGATGCAGCGGCGATTCATGCACCGGGCATCCCTGGATTGCGTACAGCGCCCCTTCCTCGGTGCGGCTGTACTCTTCGAGTCCGCGCTTTAGCAGGATCACGAGCGTGGACTTCCCGCCGGAAGGCGGGCCGAGCAGCAGCAGCAGGCGGCGGCCGACTTCCGAGCCTGCCGCCGCTGCCTTGAAGTAATCGACCACCCGCCCGATCGCCTCATCGACCCCGAACAACTCCTGGTCGAACAGCTTGCAGCGGAACATGCCATTCTCATCCTCGCAGCCCATCCAGCGGATCATGTCCCACATGTACTGGTGCGAGGTGCGCGCGGCACCGCGCGGATCGGCCGTCATGACGCGTTCGAGAAATTCGGAAAGGGTACCTGACCAGTAGACCGCGCGATGGTCCTTGGTGAAGGCAATCAGGCTGTCGATCAATGCCTGTTGCTGGTCGGTACGGCTGGTGTCGGTCTGTTCGGTCATGCTGTCCCCCCATCAGAAAACCGGATGCTCTTTACGATGGACACCCGATTCAGGTTCACGGTTCTGTTCCGTTCGACATTCATACGCCTGATGCCAGTGTAGGCCGCGCGTGCAAGCGCGGATCATGAGCGCAATCAATGGTGCCGGCTTGCGCCCCGTGTCTCTGTGCCAGCTTCGGTGCCATGCAAGCCGGGGATGCAAAATGCGTGCGAGCACTGCGCCCGGAGGGCGCACCGGTGCTGCGCCAGGGCGAAAATTGACTCAGATCAAGGGCGCAAGCGAAGCCGATGCGGATAGTGGCGATAGAAAAAAGCCTTCAGGAAGGATTCCATGCAGCTTCAGTTTCTCGGCGCCACCGGCACCGTCACCGGTTCCAAGTACCTGATCGAGGCCGGCCGTGCGCGCGCGCTGGTCGACTGCGGCCTGTTCCAGGGATACAAGCAGCTGCGGCTGCGCAACTGGGCGGACCTGCCGATTGCGCCTTCCGGCATTCATGCCGTGGTGCTCACCCATGCTCATCTCGACCACAGCGGCTACCTGCCGCTCCTGGTGCGCAACGGGTTCCGCGGCAAGGTGCGGTGCACCGAGGCAACCTATGAGCTGTGCCGCATCCTGCTGCCCGACAGCGCGCGCCTGCTCGAGGAGGAGGCGGCGTATGCAAACCGCAAGGGCTATTCGAAGCATCAGCCGGCCTTGCCGCTCTACACGGTTGCTGATGCCGAGCGCGCGCTGCGGCAGTTCGAACCGGTGGAATTCGACAGGAGCTTCGTGATTGCCGGATCCTTGCTCGGGCGTTTCGCGCGCGCCGGCCACATCCTCGGCGCGGCGATGGTGACGATCGAGGACGGCTTGCGCTCCATCTGCTTCTCCGGCGACCTGGGACGCAGCCAGGATGTGCTGATGCCGCCGCCTGACATCGTGCGCGCCGCCGATTACCTCGTGCTCGAATCGACCTACGGCGACCGCCTGCATGACCGTACCGATCCAATGGTGGTGCTGGCCAAGACCATCAAGGACACCGCCGCGCGCGGCGGCGTGGTCGTAATCCCGGCCTTCGCAGTGGGGCGGGCGCAGGAGCTGATCTATTACATGCATCGGCTGCGCGAATCCGGCGCGATCGGCCCTGATCTGCCGATCTATCTCAACAGTCCCATGGCGGCCGACGTCACCGACCTCTACAGCCGCTACCATCGGGATCACCGGCTGTCCGCCGAGGCCTGCCGCGCGATGTGCGAATCGGTGCGCATCGTCAACAGCGTCGAGGAGTCGATCACGCTGAACCGGCAACGCATGCCGATGGTCATCATTGCCGCAAGCGGCATGGCGACAGGTGGACGGGTGCTGCACCACTTGAAGGCGTTTGCACCGGATCCGCGCAACACCATCCTGTTCGCCGGCTTCCAGGCAGGGGGTACACGGGGAGCGGCCATGCTCGCCGGCGCCGACGCGATCAAGATCCACGGCGAGTACGTGCCGGTGCGTGCGAAAGTGGTGCAGATCGAGAACCTGTCCGCCCACGCGGATGCGGACGAGATCCTGGCCTGGCTGCGCAATTTCGAAACCGCGCCCCGCGAGGTGTTTCTCACGCACGGAGAACCGCACGCCGCTGATGTGCTGCGCCGTCGGATCGAGGAGGAACTGCACTGGCGCTGCCGCGTGCCGGAATACCTGGAGGGCGTTGCACTGCGCTGACGCGATGCGGGCAAGGCGAACGTGGCGCCCAGCGACGGTGTGCCGTGTTTGCGGCGCGCGACAGCTGCGCGCTGCAAGGTTGACGGCCGCCGGTGTTTTCGCTGAAATCTTCACGTCCGGAAGGAAAGATTTTTCCGGTGGAACGGAGATTGCTTCGAGCGCTTCAGCGGATGCATGCACCGCACAGCAGATTGAGGAGATTTGCGCATGACGATCACGATCGCCCGCTCTCATCAAATCTATTCGGTGAAGGAAGTGGAAAGCGCGCAGGAAAAGGCGCGTGCGATGAATGCCCCGGAACTGGAGGCGTTCTACGAGGACATGATCACCCTGGGCGCTGAGCGCTTCGTTACGACGCCATCGAGCACCAGCGCGCTCGAACCGCTGTATGAAGATTGTCCGAACTTCGAGGAGGTGCTGGACGATCTGAAGCGCTATGTCGCGCTGGCGCTGGCAGGCGGCGCGGGGGTCAATCTGATGCCGGTGCTGCTGCTCGGCGATCCCGGCGTCGGCAAGACGCATTTCGGCAAGCGGCTTGCAGCGGCGCTAGGCACCGAGTTCGAGTTCATCAGCATGAACGCCTTGTCGGCTGGTTTCGTGATCACCGGCAGTTCTTCCACCTGGAAGGGCGCCAGGTGCGGAAAGGTGGCCGAACGCCTGGTGCGAGGCAAGTTCGCCAATCCCGTCGTGCTGCTCGACGAGGTCGAGAAAGCGACCGGTTCCACCCAATCCGATCCGATGGCGGCGCTGTACCAGCTGCTGGAGCCGGAAACCTCGCGCGCGTTTCACGACGAGTTCATCGATGTCGACCTCGACGCCAGCCAGGTGTTCTGGGTGCTGACCGCCAACAGTCTCGATGGCATTCCGCCAGCGCTGCTGTCGCGCATGGCCGTCTACGAAGTGCCGCCGCCAACACGGGAGCAGGCGGCCGGCATCGCGCAACGCGTGTACGCGGGTCTGTTGCGCGAACTGAAGCTGCAGAACCTGGAAGAGGAACTGTCCGACAACGTGCTCGACAAGCTGGCCGACGTGTCGCCGCGCGAGATGCGCAAGGCCTTGCTCGATGGACTGGGATTCGCGGTGCAGTCCGGACGGAGCGCGCTGGTACCGGAAGACGTACGCGTGCGCGGCGAGCAGGGGCGCCGCCGGATAGGGTTCTGACGGTTTGCCGGCGCAAGGAAACCCCGACTAATGCCGAAGGCAAGGCGCCGCGCCGCTGACAGTCCGCGCAGTGCGGCCAGACGCGGGGTGCTTATTCGGACTTGATCTTCGGCAGCTTCATCCCGACCTTGGTGACCACCCGGCCTTCCATTGCGCGCACGGTCAGGAGCAGGCTGCACACCTCCACGGAATCGCCTTCCACCGGCGCCCGGCGCAAGCGACGCTCGATCGCTTCGCCCAAGGTAAGCGCCTGCAGTTCGGGGTGTTCTTCCATGTTGCCGTACAGCGCCGCCACATCGGCCAATCGCGCATCGCCGTCGAGCATGAAGTCGCCGTAGAACTCGCGCATCGTGCGTCCGGGGCTGTGCCGCCCATGGAACATTTCCCCGAGGCGGTCCAGCGCGGCTTCCGCGCAGACGACGGTGACCACGTCGTCGACCAGCAGGGCGCCGGCTTCGTCCGCCCGTAGCAAGGTGCCGTTGCGCAGCACGTTGACGATATGCGCATCAGGGGGCATCGTCAGCGTGCCGGCGTGGGCGCCCAGCATCGCGGAGTGGCGCGCGATCTCGAACTGCGCCATCTCATAGCCTTTCTCCCCGGCGCCGCGCAACTGGGTGCGCAGCACCGGTTCGGCCCGCTCGGGCATGCTGATGCCGAGCGCGCGGGCCAGGAAGGGAACCGAGGTGCCTTGCAGCAGCAGCGACGCGAGCACCACCATGAAGGCCACGTTGAAGATGAGCAGTGCGCCTTCGATACCGGCCAGCAGCGGGAACATCGCCATCACGATCGGCACCGCGCCGCGCAGGCCCACCCAGGAAATGAAGCCCACTTCCTTCATGCTGAAGCGGAATGGAAGCAGACTCAATATGACAGCCACCGGTCGGCCCACCAGCATCAGGAAGATCGCAATTGCCAATGCCGGGCCTGCAATGTCCCAGACCTCCTTCGGCGTCGCCAGCAGGCCGAGCAGCAGGAACATCCCCGATTGCGCGAGCCAGGCCATGCCATCCATTGCCCGCATGACATTCTCGCCGACACGGTACCTGCTGTTGCCGACGATCAGCCCGGCCAGGTAGATCGCGAGAAAACCGCTTCCGCCGACCAGGTTGGTCAAGCCGAACAGGGCGACGCCGCCGGAGCACAGAAGCAGCGCATGCAGGCCTTCACCCACATGGATTCGGCTTACGACCGCACCCAGCAGATAGCCGATCCCGATACCGAACGCAAGACCGATGCTGAACTGCAGCGCCAGTTGCTGAAGCATGGCGGGAATCGACAGCGCGCCCGAGGTGTGGGTCAGCAGCTCGATCAGCGTAATGGTCAGAAAGATCGCCATCGGGTCGTTGATGCCCGACTCGATCTCCAACGTGTTCGAAATACGATCGTTGAGCCGCGTGCCGCTGGCTTTCAGCAGGGAAAACACCGCGGCCGCATCGGTGGAACCCACGATGGTGCCAAGCAGCAGCGCAACGCGCCAATCGAGGCCGAGCACCCACGCGGCGAACAGCCCGACCAGGCCTGCGGTGACCACGACGCCAAAGGTTGCCAAGGCCAGCGAAGGTTTCAGCGCCACCCGGAAGGTCTGCATTTTTGTGCGTAGCCCGCCGTCAAGAAGGATGATGGCGAGCGCAAGATTTCCGACGAGGAAGCTGAGCTGATAGTCGTGAAAAACGATACCGCCAAAGCCATCCTCGCCCGCGAGCATGCCGACCACCAGAAAGATCAGCAGGAAGGGAACGCCGAACCTGGACGACGAGGCGCCAAAGACGATTCCGAAGAACATTAGCGCCGCGCCGAGCAGCAGCAGGTAATTCACATAGCCCATCTATGTTTGTAGTGTCGTTTTTTTGCCAGTGGATTGTACCGTGCCGTTGTGGCAATCCGCTTTCATGAAACCAATTGTTTGCAGGACGATCAGTCAAGGAACTCCGCTTCCTGCCACGAGCCGCGATGAAGTCCCTGTATCCCGCATTTGCCGTTCTGTTTTTCCTGATGCTTGTCGGTTGCGACCGGCACGGGCGTTTTATCGAGGAGCCGGGACTGGACCGGCTGGAGCCGGGCGTTTCCCGGGAAGCCGATGTGCGCGCGGTATTCGGTCAGCCGGACGCCATCATTCCCGGACCGAATGGCACGCGCATCATGCAGTATCCGCGCGGGCCGGAAGGGCCGCGCACCTGGTTCTTCGAGCTCGACAGCGAAGGGATATTGCGCGGCTACCGACAGGTCCTGACGCCGGAGAATTTTTCCCGCATCCGCCCCGGCATGAGCCGCGACGAAGTGAGGATGGAACTGGGGCGCCCGGGCAGCACCACGCCTTTCCCTCTTAAGAATGAAGAGGTGTGGGACTGGCGCTATCTGCAGGACAACAACCCGCAATTTTTCAGCGTGCATTTCGACAGGACAACGGGGCAGGTCGTGCGCACATCCACCTCGCCGGCTAACGGCGAGGTGCCGATGCGTTGATGGGGAATCATTAAGTTACATCTCCCTCGGCCAATCACGAAACCGAAGCGGCGTTTTGAGCGTCGTATTGCAAAGTTCGCCAGTTCGGCAGGCTGTCGCTTGCCGGCATTCGTGAAATTTCGCAATGGAAGGAGGTCTAGATGCAAAAGAAATCTCTGGCAGCATTCATTTCGGCGTTGTTCGTCAGCAGTGCGGCGTTCGCAACGACGGGACAGCCGCCGCAAACCGAAATCCGGGAGAGCACCGATCCGGCCGTGGTCGCGGAAGTCGAGCAGCGCGCGTCCGAGATCATTGCCCGTCAGCAGGATCAGCAGCCCGGGCAGGCAAGCGGCGAGACCGGGGTGACCGGCGCGGGAGCGGCGGGTGAAGGCGCGGCTGGGGCCGCACGTGAGCGCGATCAAGAGCGCAACGGGCGCAGCCGTGATGCCAGCGGCGCGACCGGCACCGACGCAACGACCGGCGCAACCGGCACCGACGCAACGACCGGCGCGACCCGCACCGATGCAACGACCGGCGCCACCGGCACCGATGCGACGACCGGCGCGACCGGCACCGATGCAACGACCGGCGCCACCGGCACCGATGCAACAACCGGCGCGACCGGCACCGACGCAACGACCGGCGCCACCGGCACCGACGGCGCCGCCCGTACGGGCATCGATGCGCCTGGCGCGACTGGCACCACCGACACTACGGGTACAGCCGGTGCCGGCACCAGCGGCGGCCTCCATCAGGACTCGCCGCGCCAGCAACAGCAGTAAGCATCAGGTTGAGACGCAACTCAAGCAGGCTGCCCTTGGCGGGACAGCCTGTTTTTTATGCGCCCGTGCGGCGCTCGGGCAGATTTCGGAGCCACGACAGGATGCGCGGCCAGAGCAGCGCGTGCGCGCGCGGCCCCACCAGGGCCGCCACATGGGACAGGCCGGTGCCGCGCTCCGATTCGACGGTGGCGAGCGCCTTGTCGTCGCTGGCCGCCGCATCGACGTAGGTGGTCACCGACTCTGACGGAATGATGTCGCTTGCCGGGTCATGCACGGCAAACAGCGGCACACGCATCTGCGCGGGGCCGATCGTGGTTCCGGAGATTTCCAGCGTCCCCCGCATCAGCTTGTCATTGCGGTACAGGTCTTCCACGATCTGCTCGAACAGTAAGTTGGCCATCGGCGCCTCATCCAGTGCCCAGCGCTCGACCAGCATGTGGCGTTGCAGGTCGGCGGGAGAGGCAAGGCTGGCTGCGAAGTCGGCGGCGCGCTCGCCGTGAAAGGTGCGGGGAGAAGCCATGGCGCTCACCATGCTCAGCAGCGAGCCGGGCACGCGCGTCATGTCCCGCAGCAGCAGCGGGGTAGGCGGCGCAGCCAGCAGCAGCGGAAGAAACGCGCCGCTGGCCTTGCCAAAGTGCAGCGGGACTTCGAGCAGCACAAGAGCCCGTACCTGCTCGGGGTGCAGCGACGCATAGATGGTGGCAAAGATACCGCCGAGCGAATGGCTGATCAGGACGAGGGGCGTCTGCGGACAGTCCTGGCGTATCCGCTGCACGCAGGCATCGATCCAGTCGCTGCCGTACTGCTGCAGCCCGGCTTCGGCCATTTCGCCTTGCGGATCCTTCCATTCAATCAGGTAGACACGATAGCCGGCGTCCAGCAGGCGTCGGACTGCGCTGCAGTCGGGCAGCAGATCCCAGATGTAGTGACGCTTGATCGGTGCCGGAACGGCGAGGACGGCACGCGCTTCGGGTCCGCCGTAGCAGCGCAGGCGCAATGCAGGCATGTCCAGGTCGATCTGGCAATCGACTTCCCGCGGTCCCAGCCCCGCAAGGTCGAACGCATTTCCCTGGCGCCGGCGCCATGCATCCATCGTTTCGAACATCCACTGCATGCCGTTCATCGTCATGCCCTCCGATGAACGGCATGCAGT
>DATLGF010000004.1:0-3533 GCA_035540575.1 Noviherbaspirillum sp. | reverse complement strand
GTCAGCGACACGCGAATCGTGTCGCCGATGCCTTCCTGCAGCAGCACGGCGAGCGCAGCCGTCGACGCGACGATGCCCTTGCTGCCCATGCCGGCCTCGGTCAGTCCCAGGTGCAGCGGATAGTCGCAGCGGCGCGCCAGTTCGCGGTAGACGGCGATCAGGTCCTGCACGCCCGATACCTTGCACGACAGGACGATCCTGTCGGCGGCCAGGCCGAGCTCTTCGGCGCGCTGTGCGTTCTCGATGGCGGACGTCACCAATGCTTCGTACATCACCGCCTGCGCGCTCCAGGGTTGGGCGCGCTTGGCGTTCTCGTCCATGATGCGCGCCAGCAGCGACTGGTCCAGGCTGCCCCAGTTCACCCCGATGCGCACCGGCTTGTCGTAACGGCAGGCCACCTCGATCATCTGCGCAAACTGCGTGTCGCGCTTGGCGCCCTGCCCGACGTTGCCCGGATTGATGCGGTACTTCGACAAGGCTTGGGCGCATTCCGGATAATCCTGCAGCAGCTTGTGGCCGTTGTAGTGAAAATCGCCAATCAGAGGCACGTCGATGCCCATGCGGTCGAGCTGCTCGCGGATCGCGGGCACGGCGGCGGCGGCTTCCGGGGTATTTACCGTGATGCGCACCAATTCCGAACCCGCGCGCGCGAGCTCCTTCACCTGGATCGCGGTGGCGATCGCGTCGGCGGTGTCGGTATTGGTCATCGACTGCACGACGACCGGGGCGTGGCCGCCCATCTGGACCGCACGATCGCCATGACGGATCGTCACCCCGCGTGCGAAGCGACGTGGCGCCGGACCTGAAGAAATGGGGCAATCGCTCATGGCCAGACTCACTTCAACGTGACGCGTGCGACATTGCTGGTCGTGCTGGCCCGCAGGGCAACCGGCTCGCCGCGCAATGCGACATCGACGCCGGCGGCATTGCCAACGACCAGCACTACCGGCTCATTCACTTCCACCGAAATATCCTCGCCCGCGCGCGCAAGACGGGCGAACAGCGGGTTGCCTCCGCCTGCCCGGCGCACTTCGATCCATGATTCTTCCCTCACCCGCAGCGTCAGCTGGTTCGGTCCGGCCGCCGGCGTCTGCGTCGCAGCCGCAGCATCCCGCGCGGGGGCGGCAGTAACGGGCGGCGGCACCGCTCCCGGCGCTGCAGGCGTCGCGGCGGGGGGCTCCGGCTGCACCGGATCGGCTCCCGGCGGGGTGTCGCCGTCCGATGCGACTTCTGGCAACGGTTCCTCGACCACGCCGGCCGGCTCCTGCTCAGCCGTTACGGCCTGGGGAGGGGAGTCGACGTCCCGGGCTCCGTTCTGCAGCGCCCAGATCGCGGCGGCCACGAGTACCAGCAAGAGCACACCGACGATCCATTTGAACGACAGACCCGGCTTCTCGCTCATCGAGGGAACCCGCCCGCCTGCAAACGGGGTTGCTAGATCCTGCTGCGGCTTGAGCGATTCCTGGCCCGAGGCCGGTGCGCCGCCCACCTGCTCGAGCAAGGGTGCAGCATCGATCCGCAGCAGCTTTGCGTAGGAGCGGATGAATCCGCGCACGATCGGCATGCCCGGAAGCGCAGCATAGTCATCGCTTTCAATGGCGAGAACCTGGCGCGGCGCCAGCTTCAGGTGCGCGGCGACCTGCTCCACCGTCCAGCCACGCTCCTGCCGGCCCGCGGCCAGCTTCGCGCCGGGGGAAAGCGGTGCATCGGGCGCCGGTGACGGGGGATTGTCCTGTTCTTGAGCCGGCGGATTCAGATTGTTTTCCGGTTCACTCATCGAATGCGCCTCTCTGAAATGCGGCAAACTCCGGCGACGCCGGGAAGCGGCGGCGCAATTGATTGGCAAGGCTGGCCTCGGCAGCGCGATCGCCCAGCCGCCGCTCAATACGCAGCGCCAGCCACAGCACTTCCGCCGTCATCAGGTCGGCCTTCATCACACGGGCGATATAGAAGCGGGCACGCTCATCATCGCGTCGGGCGTGATAGAGGCGGGCGAGATTGAAGGCGGTGGTCGGATTGGCCGCGTCGATCTCAAAGGACTGCAGCAGGTAGCGTTCGGCAGCGGCAAGTTCGTTGACCCTCAGGCTGCAGGTGCCCGCATTGGCCAGCGCGACCGCGGGCGACTGGTAGTTGCGGCTTCTGAGCGCATTCTCGAAATAGGCGATCGACTGGCGTTCACGGCCGGTCTGGCACAGGAACCAGCCGTAGTTGTTGTTGTAATCCGGAGCGTTCGGCGCCAGACGCAAAGCATGCTGGAAGCTGTCTTCGGCAAGCTTGTTCTCGCCCATCTCCATGAAGATCAGGCCGCGCATGCTGTAACCGTCGGCCAGACGCGGATCGGCCTGAAGCGCCAGGCGCAATTCCTCCAGCGCGACGGCGAACTGTCGCTGCTCGTAATAGCCGACCGCAAGCTGCAGGCGAATGCGCGCGCGCCTTTCATTCTCCGTCTGCTCGGAACCGCCGGCCTGGACAAAGGTATCGGTCGGATCCGGCGTCGCGGCGCAACCGGCGAGCAGCATCAGCGCGGCGCTCGCCGCGAGCGTCGAAAAACAGCGTGCAAAGCTCACCTGGGAACCTCCACTATGCGTCCGAAATTCTTGCCGTATTTGTTCTGGTATTCCGCCATCTTCTGCATGCGTTCCTGCACGCGGGTGCGATCCTGCACCTCGCCTGCGAGCTGTCCGCAGGCCGCGTCGATGTCGTCGCCGCGCGTCTTGCGCACCGTCGTCACTATGCCGGCGTCGATCAGGACCTGGGCGAATGCCTTGATGCGCACGTTGTTGGAGCGCACCAGGCCGGACTCAGGAAAGGGATTGAACGGGATCAGGTTGAACTTGCACGGGACATTGTGGCGGCGCACCAGCTCGACGAGTTCGCGCGCATTCTCGTCGGCGTCATTGACGCCGTCCAACATGCAGTATTCGAAGGTGATGAAGTCGCGTGGCGCGAATTCGAGATAGCGGCGGCAGGCGGCCATCAGCTCGGCCAGCGGATACTTGCGGTTGAGCGGCACCAGCCCGTCGCGCAGCGCGTCGTTGGACGCATGCAGCGACACGGCCAGCGCGACCGGACACTCGGTGGCGAGACGGTCGATCATCGGCACCACGCCGGAGGTTGACAGCGTCACCCGGCGGCGCGACAGGCCGTAGGCGTTATCGTCGAGCATCAGCTTGAGCGCGGTAACCGTCGGCTCGAAATTGAGCAACGGCTCGCCCATGCCCATCATCACGACATTGGTGATCTGGCGCTCGCCACTTTTCTTCCCACCTTGCCCGGGCTCGATGCCCTTGCTCCTGCGCAGCGCGAATTCGGCCATCCACAACTGGCCGACGATCTCGGCGACGGTGAGGTTGCGCGAGAAGCCCTGCTTCCCGGTCGAGCAGAAGCGGCAGTTGACCGCGCAGCCGGCCTGGGTCGACACGCACAGCGTGCCACGGTTCTCTTCGGGAATGAATACGGTCTCGACCGCATTGCCCTGGCCGACGTCGAGCAGCCACTTGCGGGTGCCGTCGGCGGAGGTGTGGTCGCTGATG
>DATLGF010000003.1:0-2982 GCA_035540575.1 Noviherbaspirillum sp. | reverse complement strand
CTGCGGCGCGGCCACTGGGTGATCCAGGGCCAGCTCGACCTGCATGGGATGCGCCGCGACGAGGCGCGTGAAGCACTCGGCGAATTCCTGCGCAACGCCGTCAAGCGCGGCATCCGCTGCGTGCGCATCGTCCACGGCAAGGGGCTAGGCTCGGTGAACAAGGAACCGGTGCTGAAGAACAAGGTGCGCAGCTGGCTGGTGCAGAAGGATGAAGTGATGGCCTTCTGCCAGGCGCGCGGCGACGAAGGCGGGGCCGGCGCTGTGGTGGTGCTGCTGAGGGCATGAGCGGGACCGAATGTTTTCTTGATTCACGGCGCGCATCGCGCACACGGCGGACGGGCATGGCGCAAACCTCGATTGACCACGATCACCGGCCGTCCCGAGCGCAGCGAGGAATCCCGTCGACCCATGCACCGGAGGTTCATCGCTGCACTCGGAATGACAAGGCCTCGCCAGCCTCCATGCACGCCGCGGCACAACCCAAACGAGCTCCAAAGGTATGATGCAGTGACTCCACTCGAGCCGCTCGCATGACCCTCATCAAAATCATCGAAGTCATGGCCATCCTGGTCGGCGCGTTCTCAGGTTTCGTCGAGGCGCGCAGCAAGAAGATGGACGTGGTAGGCGTATTCACGGTCGCGTTCATCACTGCGTTCGGCGGCGGGACGCTGCGCGACATCCTGCTCGACAAGCGCCCGCTGTTCTGGGTCACGCACCAGGAGTACGCGATCCTGATCTTCGTGCTGGCCTTGATTGCCACACCGCTGATCCGCACCTTGCGCAAGATCGTCTCGGAGCGTTTGATCGTGATCGCCGACGCGCTGGGACTGGGGCTGTTCTCGATCGCAGGCGTAGCGCAAGCGCTGGCTGCCGGCATGCCGCTCTTCATCGCGTCGATGATGGGGGTGATCACCGGGATCTTCGGCGGCGTGCTGCGCGACATCGTTTGCAACGAGATCCCGATGGTGCTGCGTGATGGACGCCCGTATGCGATCTGCTCGTTCGCCGGCTGCTGGGCCTACATCGTGATGCACGAAGCCGCGGTGGCACCGACGTTCGCGCTATGGTCGAGCGCGCTGCTGATCTGCGGCTTGCGGCTGGCGAGCTGGACGCTGGACGTGAAGGTGAAATAAGTTCGGTATGCACGGCAGCGCCTGAACGCGCCGTGCCCACGCCGGCAGGACGGATATTAAACCGCGTCCCGTCCGGTTTCGCCGGTGCGGATGCGGATGACCTGCTCGACATTGCGCACGAAGATCTTGCCGTCGCCGATCTTGCCGGTGCGCGCGGCCTTGATGATCGCGTCGACCGCCTGGTCGACCACGCTCTCGTCGACCACCGCCTCGATCTTCACCTTCGGCAGGAAATCGACCACGTACTCGGCGCCGCGGTACAGCTCCGTGTGCCCCTTCTGGCGTCCGAAGCCCTTGACTTCGGTGACGGTCAGGCCGGTCACCCCTACTTCGCCCAAGGATTCGCGCACTTCGTCGAGCTTGAACGGCTTGATGATGGCGGTAATCAGTTTCATCGCTTCCCCCTGCTTGAAAAGTTAATCACGGAATTTCGAAGTGATCGGATAGCGCCAGTCACGCCCGAACGCACGCGGCGTGATGCGCACGCCGATCGGCGCCTGGCGCCGCTTGTATTCATTCACCTTGATCAGGCGCGTGACCCGCTCGACATCCTCCTTGCGGTAGCCGGCGGCGAGGATCTCGGCGATGCTGCGGTCCTCTTCCATGTACATCTGCATGATCCCGTCGAGCACCTCGTACTCGGGCAGCGAATCCTGGTCGGTCTGGTCAGGCCTCAGCTCGGCGGACGGCGCGCGCGTGAGTATGCGCTCCGGGATTACCTCGGACAGGCTGTTGCGATAACGGCACAGCCGGTAGACGAAGGTCTTGGCGATGTCCTTGATGACCGCAAACCCGCCGGCCATGTCCCCGTACAGCGTGCAGTAGCCGACGGCCATTTCGCTCTTGTTGCCGGTGGTGAGTACGATGGAGCCGTACTTGTTCGACAGCGCCATGAGGATGGTGCCGCGGATGCGCGCCTGGATGTTCTCTTCGGTCGTATCCTCGGCCAGCCCCTTGAATTCCTCCGCCAGCGTGCCGCGGAAGGCATCGAAGCACCGGGAAATCGGAATCTCGTCGTAGCGCACGCCGATGCGCGCGGCCATCTCGCGCGAGTCGACCCACGAGATCTCGGCCGTATACGGCGAGGGCATCATCACCGCCCGCACGCGTTCCGCGCCGAGCGCGTCAACTGCGATCGCCAGCGTAAGCGCCGAATCGACGCCGCCCGACAAGCCGATGATCGCGCCGGGAAAGCCGTTCTTGCCGAGATAGTCGCGCACCCCCATGACCAGCGCCTGGTACACCACCGCCTCGATTGGCAGCTCCGGTGCGATCGTGCCAGTTCCGGGCTGCGCCCCGTCGAACTCGATCACCTGCAGGTCTTCCTCGCAGTGCCTGAGCTGGGCGCACACGACACCCATGCCATCCATCACGAAGGAATTGCCGTCGAACACCAGTTCATCCTGGCCGCCGACGAGATTCGCATACACAAGCGGCATCCCGAGCACGCTCACATTGGCGCGCATCACCTCGTAGCGCCGATGCTGCTTGTGCATGTGGTAGGGCGAGCCGTTCGGAATCAGCAGCACCTGGGCGCCTGCCTCCTTCGCGCGCGCCGGGGCGTGCGGCGACCAGGTATCCTCGCACAAGTTGATGCCGAAACGCACACCCTTGACCTCGAACACGAAGGGCTGGTCGACCGAATCGAAATAGCGTTCCTCGTCGAACACGGTGTCGTTCGGCAAATCGTGCTTGCGATAGGTGCCGATCACCTTTCCATCGGCCAGCACGGACGCCGCGTTGTAGCGCTTGCCGTCCTCGGCCAACGGGTGACCGACCACCACGTGCACGCCGCCAAGGGCGCCGAGTTCGGCGGCGAGCTCGGCCAACTGCTGGGACGATTTTGCGT
>DATLGF010000002.1:0-5192 GCA_035540575.1 Noviherbaspirillum sp. | reverse complement strand
CGCGGCGAGCGATTTCAGGATGGTCAGCTTGGTCGACACCTTGGAGCCGGCGACGATGGCCACGAGCGGACGCGCCGGCTGGCCGAGCGCCTTGCCCAGCGCATCGAGCTCGGCAGCCAGCAGCGGGCCGGCGCAGGCGATCGGCGCGTACTTCGCAATGCCATGGGTGGTGGCTTCCGCGCGGTGCGCGGTGCCGAACGCATCGTTCACGTAGACGTCGCACAGCTTGGCCATCTTCTGCGCGAGTTCGTCGCTGTTCTTCTTCTCGCCCTTGTTCACGCGGCAGTTTTCGAGCAGCACCACCTTGCCGGGCGCCACCTCGACGCCGTCAACCCAGTTCTGCTTCAGCTCGACCGGCTGGCCCAGCAGTTCCGACAGCCGCTCGGCGATCGGCGCGAGCGTGTCTTCCGGCTTGAACTCGCCTTCGGTCGGCCGGCCCAGGTGCGAGGTCACCATCACCGCGGCGCCGGCGTCGAGCGCCTGGCGGATCGCAGGAACGGATGCGCGGATGCGGGTGTCCTCGGTGATGTTGCCGGCGTCGTCCTGCGGGACGTTGAGGTCGGCACGGATGAAAACGCGTTTTCCCTGGAGCTGGTTGTTGGAGGCGAGATCAGTCAGGCGCTTGAATTGCATGGCTGCGGAGGCGGGATGAAGGAATGGAAAAACCGGTATTTTACCGCAGCCGGGTTGCCAAAAAAGCGTTACGGCCCTACAAGATGACGCGCAGCAAAGTGAACAAGGCCATACCGACGATGATCGTGCCCAGCAAATGGCGCGTCGCGAGGAAGAAGGCCGTGGCGCCAATGCCGGCCATCAGCCTCGGGTTCGTCCAGTCCAGGTGCAGCGCTCCTTCGGTCATTACCAGGTCGGGAGCGACGATCGCCGCCAACGCCGCCGCCGGCGCGTAGCGCAGCGCGTGCTGGACTTTCGGAGGGATCTTGACCGCATTCCCGAGCAGGAAGAACGGGGTCCGGGTGAGCAGGGTTGCCAGCGTCAGCAGCAGGATGGTCAGCCAGACATCGAGTGCGCTCATGCATGTTCCTTCTTCTTGTCAAGCAGCGTATCGGCAATCATCGCCGCAACCATCCCGATAATGACCCCGAGTAGCAGACCCAGCCGATACGGCAGGGCCGCGGCAGCCACCGCGACGATGCTGGCCGTGATCACGCCAACCAGCGCGGCGAGATTGACGGTGAGCGGTATGGTAATCGCAAGGAGGGCGAGCGTACCGGCAAAACCGATCCCCCAGTGTGCGGGAATCTGACTGGCAAGCAGAATCCCGGCGACCGAGCCGACCTGCCATGCAACCCAGTTCGAGTAGGCGATCCCGTTGTAGAAGCCAACCTTCCCGACCGGCTTATCCATCGTCGAAGGCGGGAAACGGCGCGGGAACAATGCCATCATGATGTCTGCATTGAAGTAACCGTGCCAGAGGCGCCGGTACCACGGCAGATGCGCGAAGTGAGGCCCGACCGCCGCGGAAAAAATCACGAAGCGCAGGTTGACGATCATGGCCGTCACAAACACAACCCATACCGGCACGTTCGCCGCGATCAGCGGCAGTGCCGCCAGTTGGGCCGAGCCGGCGAACACGAGAAAGCTCATGCCAAGCGCCTGCGGGATGGTCAGTCCGGTCTTGACCATCGCCATGCCCGTCACCATGCCCCAGGCGCAGATGCCCAGCATGGTCGGCGCCGCGCCGCGCACGCCTTCTTGAAACGCGCGGCGTTCGAGGTCGATCGCGGGCGGAGGGGCGACGCCGGGTTCGCCGTTTCTCATAGCAGATAACCAGAACTGGCCGCGACTTTCCAAGCGCGGCCGGAAAAAGACTGAAGAAAAGGCGTGGCACGACGCATTGCCGGGGAAGCCGACCAGGCGGGGAAAAGGTGCACTGCCATGGAGGAAGGATGGGAATGGAAAAGGGCGAAACCAGCTATTCTAGCGACGAACCGGACAACGCGTGTTCCGGGTAAAATCTTGCCTTCTGAACGACACTGGAGCACACACATGTCCATGGCAGACCGCGACGGAAAAATCTGGAAAGACGGCGAACTGATCGAATGGCGCGATGCCACGGTACACGTGCTTACCCACACCCTGCACTATGGCATGGGCGTGTTCGAGGGCGTGCGCGCCTACAAGACCGACAAAGGCACGGCCATCTTCCGGTTGAAGGAGCACACGCAGCGCCTGTTCAACTCGGCCAAGATCTTCCAGATGCAGATCCCCTACGACTTCGAAACCATCCTCGAAGCGCAGCGCCAGGTCGTTCGCGAGAACAAGCTCGAATCCTGCTATCTGCGTCCGCTCGTATGGGTCGGCTCCGAGAAGCTCGGCATCGCGGCCAAGGGCAACACCATCCACGTCGCGATCGCCGCCTGGCCCTGGGGCGCCTACCTCGGCGAAGACGGCCTCGCCAAAGGCATCCGCGTGAAGACCTCGTCGTTCACTCGCCATCATGTGAACGTGTCGCTGGTGCGAGCGAAGGCCTGCGGCTACTACATCAACTCCATTCTCGCGAACCAGGAAGCGCTGGCCGACGGCTACGACGAAGCGCTTCTGCTCGACACCGAAGGTTATGTGTCGGAAGGGTCCGGCGAGAACGTGTTCATCGTCAAGAACGGCAAGATCTACACGCCCGATCTTGCCTCCTGCCTGGACGGCATCACCCGCGACGCGGTGCTGACGATGGCGCGCGACCTCGGCATCGAGGTTATCGAGAAGCGCATCACGCGCGACGAGATGTACTGCTGCGACGAAGCCTTCTTCACCGGCACCGCCGCCGAGATCACGCCGATACGCGAGCTCGACAACCGCCAGATCGGCGAAGGCAGGCGCGGCCCGATCACGGAGAAGCTGCAGTCGCTGTTCTTCGATGTGGTGGCCGGCAAGGCGCCGCAGTACGCGCACTGGCTGACCCTGGTTTAATCACTTCCCTGCACCGCCATGACCCAAGCAAAACAAGACATGAGCTACGTGGAGCTCGACGCGGACGACCTCCCGGCCTACTGCCCGAATCCGAGCATGCCGATCTGGTCCTCGCATCCGCGCGTGTTCATCCCGCTGGACGTCAACCACACCGGGCAGTGCCCGTATTGCGGTACCGTCTACAAGCTCAAGCCGGGCGCCGTCGTCAAGGGGCATTGAACGCACAGTGCAATGCTCGTTTGAACGACGGCTTGGACGCCGGAAGCAACCGGCGTCCAAGCCACCCGACTTACCCTCCGGCATCCAAGCCCGCCTCTTCTGCGGCATCGAACGAATCACTCGTACAATAGTCGACTGAGCCACAAGCATCGCCTGTCAGCCGACATGTCCACTACCCAATTCCACCCGGAAACCGTGGCCGAGATCGAAGCCGCGTTCTATGCCGCCGTCGCCCGCGCCGACGTCGAAGCCGTCATGGCGCTGTGGGCCAATGACGAGACCGTCGTCTGCATCCATCCGGGCGCGCCGCGCCTGGTCGGCCATGCGTCGATACGCGCGTCGTGGGAGTCGATCTTCGAGCAAGGCGGCG
This sequence comes from Noviherbaspirillum sp., assembly GCA_035540575.1. Taxonomy (GTDB): domain Bacteria; phylum Pseudomonadota; class Gammaproteobacteria; order Burkholderiales; family Burkholderiaceae_D; genus Noviherbaspirillum. Next base: position 1,675 of record DATLGF010000002.1, on the reverse strand, counting down.
TGCAGATCCGCCCCGTGCAGCTGCATGCGACCCGCAATGCGGAGACCGCGGTGCACAGCATCATCGAGGAAGTGCACAGAAGCGGCACGCAGCGCCCCGACATCCATATCCTCGCCACCAACGTCTACATGAAAACCGCGCGCGGCTGGCGCATGGTCGCGCACCATGCCTCGGTCGTGCCCGGCGAAGCGCCGCCGGACGAACCGGCGGCGTCCATGCTGCACTAGCCTGACCGCCATGCTGTACACCTCGCCCTCATGGCTGTTCGGCGGTCATCTGCAGACCATCGTGCCCGCGACGCTGATGCGCCGCCCGCCCGTCCAGTACCGGCGTGAGCGCTGGACTGCGCCGGATGGCGATTTCGTCGATGTGGACTTCATCGATGGCGAGCCAGACCGGCCATTTCTGGTTCTGTTCCATGGTCTCGAAGGCTCGTCCGCCAGCCACTATGCGCGCGCACTGATGGCCGAGATAGCGGCGCTCGGCTGGTCCGGTGCGGTGCCGCACTTTCGCGGCTGTTCGGGCGAGCTGAACCATGCACCGCGCTTCTATCACTCCGGCGACGCCGCCGAGATCGAGTGGATCGCGCGCCGCCTGGCCGAACGTTGCACCGGCCGCAGGTTCTACACCGTCGGCGTCTCGCTCGGGGGCAACGCGATGCTGCGCTGGCTCGGCGAGTCCCAGCACCAGGCCGACTTCGTCGATGCGGCCTGCGCGATCTCGGCGCCCCTCGACCTGGCGGCCGGAGGCGCGGCGCTCTCGCGCGGGGTGAACATGATCTACACCCGCCATTTCCTGCAGACGCTCAAGCCGAAGTGCCTGCAGAAGCTTGCGCAGCACCCGGGCCTGTTCGATCGCGACGCCATGCTTGGTGCGCGCAACCTGTACGAGTTCGACAACGTCGTCACCGCGCCGCTGCACGGCTATCGCGATACCGACGACTACTGGAACCGCGCCAGCGCCCGTCACGTGCTGCCCGACATCACCGTGCGCACACTGGTGCTCAACGCGCAGAACGACCCCTTCCTGCCGGGCCACCACCTGCCGCGCCACGCTTCATCCGCCGTGACGCTCGACTATCCGCTGCACGGCGGGCACGTCGGCTTTGCGGTGGGACGCCTGCCCGGACGCATCAACTGGCTGCCGCAACGCATACTCCACTTCCTGCAGGAGGCCTAGGATGGACGACATCGTCAGACAAGCGATGGCCAAGTGGCCGAACGTGCCGCACTGCTACGGCTGGCTGGCGCTCGATGCGCGCGGCACTTGGCGCATGCGCGACGATCGCGCCCAGTCGATGAACCTGCCCGGCGATCCGATCCGCAATGCTGCGCTGGTCGGCTTCATCAACCGCAACTACCTGCACGGCGACCAAGGACGCTGGTACTTCCAGAACGGCCCGCAGCGGGTCTACGTGAACCTGGAAACGACGCCGTACATCGCCCGCACGGACCCGGCTCACGGATTCCTGCTGCACACCGGCGACGCACTCGGCCCCGTGGAAGCCGCATGGCTCACCGACGATGGGCGGCTCGTCCTGAAAAACGGTGAAAGGATTGCGCAGGTCGACGACCGCGACATAGCGCAGTGCCTGCCCGCGTTATGCATCGATGGGAAATCGGTCAGCGATGAAGCGCTGATGGCGTGGCTCGAGCAGCCGGAATACGGCCGGCTG
>DATLGF010000001.1:0-3611 GCA_035540575.1 Noviherbaspirillum sp. | reverse complement strand
GCCGAACGCGGGCAAAGGCCTGCACCGCGGCGCTGCGCGGGTCGCGCAGCGCATCGGGCCAATGCCGCCAGTAAGCATCCTGCCCGGTGGCGAGGCGGTGCGCATGCAGCGCCTCGAAGCGTGCATGCGACTGCAACGCCTCGCCTGCCTCGGCGAGATAGCGTTCGAACTCGGCGCGATCGCCGCGCGCGACAAAGCGCTTGTACAGCACGCGCAGCAGGCGCAGCCGCAGCGCCGATGCAGCCGGCCAGTCGATCAGCTCCAGCTGCTCCAGGCGCGCCAGTTCCTCGCGCGCCTCGTTGCCGAGTTCATCCAGCGCCGATTCGAGTGCGTGCGGACCGAGCACGGCGGCCGGATCGATATGAAGCACGTTGAAGAACAGGCGGCTGGACGGCCCGTACGGGCTGAAGCGATGCACGTCGGCGGAGAACATCGCGTGCACGGGGCTGATCGCCACCGCCCCGGCACCGGTGCGCGCCGCGCGCCGCGCGACATCGGCCAGCGCGGTGTAGTCGCCATAGCCGCCATCACCCTTGCGCCTTAGCGAATACAGTTGCACGCCCAGCCCCCACAGCCGCGTACGCGCCGCTTCTTCCTGCGGCACCGTATCCGCCACGCCGAAGCAGCGGCGCGGCGCGATCGCAAGCGTGGTTTCCGCGTCCCCCGCCAGCAGCCGGTGATAGCCGAAATCTTCCAGCGCCGGCAGCTGCAATCCGCCGCCGCTGTCATGCGCAAAGTGCCCTTCGAGGTGGCCACCGCCCTCGAATTCGATGCGCCAGGGCCGGCCGGCAAGCCCGTCTATCGCGGGCAGCGCGAGCGGATGGCCGACGATGCCTGTGACCATCGGCGCCAGAGCGCCCCGCCCTTCCATTTCCGCCAGCCGTGCATGGCTGGCGCGCGCCTGCTGCTCGGACGCGCACGGCAGCCCGAGCGCATCCAGAATGCGCGCAAGCGCATGCGGCTGTACCTTCATCGGCTCACCGTGCGCATTGGTCCAGTCCAGCGCCAGGCCGGCCGCACGCGCCAGGTCAAGAATATGCTGATCGCTCATGCCTTCTCCTCGAGCAGCGCCAGGAACGCATGCGCCGGCAGCTCGCCGCGCGCCACGCCCTGGGCTGCAGCATTCGTTTCAAACAGCAGCGCCCCTGCGGGCAGGGGCTGCACCGCAGCCGGCGCGTCCGCAAGATTCGCCGCCAGCGTCAGCACGGCACCATCGCCCATGCGCCAGCGCGCGAGCACCGCGGCCGGCCCGATCGCGCTTGCCCCGAGTGCCGTTGCGCCTTCCAGGCGTGGAAACAGGTGCGCGCGGCGCAGCTCCAGCAGGCGCCGGGTCCATGCGAGCCAGTCGCTTGCATCGTCCCGTCGCGGATTCGGAACCGAGTCCGTATAGGTCTTCTCGGCGTTCGGGTCCGGAATGCGCTCGCGCACGGCGGGATCGGAGAACGCCGGAAAGCGCGCGAACTCCTGGCGCCTGCCGTTGCGCACCGCATCGGCCAGCTCCTTCGTCAGGTGGCTGGTGAAGTACAGAAAGGGTTCGCGCGCGCCGAATTCCTCGCCCATGAACAGCATTGGAATATGGGGCGCCAGCAGCAGCATGCCCATGGCCGCGCGCAGCGCGCGCGGATCGGCAAGCGTGGTGAGCCGCTCGCCGAGCGCCCTGTTGCCGATCTGGTCGTGGTTCTGCAGGAACACCACGAACGATGCCGGCGGCAGGTGCGCGCTGGGCTCGCCGCGCGGCCGGTTGTCCGCGAACGGCGACGGTTCGCCCTGGTAGATGAAGCCTTCGGCGAGGCCGCGCGCGAGCTTTTGCGCCGGTTCGGCAGTGTAGCCGCAGTAATAACCGTCGCGCTCGCCGGTCAGCAGCACATGGAACGCGTGGTGCATGTCGTCGTTCCACTGCGCGTCATAGAGGCGGCGCGGCGCGCGTTCCAGCAGGCTCGCGAGGTTCTCGTCGTTCTCCAGCACGAGATGCACATGCCGGGATTCGCCGACATGGGCGCGGATGCGCTCGGCCATCTCGACCAGGAAGTCCTTTTCCTCGATCGCATGCACGGCGTCGAAGCGCAGGCCGTCGAAGCGGAATTCGGTGAGCCAGTACAGCGCGTTCTCGATGAAGAAGTCGCGCACCGGCCGCTTGCGAAAATCGATCGCCTGGCCCCATGGCGTGTGCACGTCCGGGTTGAAGAAGTCCGACGCATAGGCGCCGATATAGTTGCCGTCCGGGCCGAAGTGGTTGTAGACCACGTCGAGGAAAACCATGATCCCGAGTCCGTGCGCGGCATCGATCATCGCCTTGAGCTGTTCCGGCGTGCCATACGCGGTGTCCGGCGCGTAGTGAAGCACGCCGTCATAGCCCCAGTTGCGCGGGCCGGGAAAATCGGCGATCGGCATCAGCTCGATCGCGGTGATGCCCAGCGCCGCGAGTTCCGGCAGACGCTTCTGGATGCCGTCGAAGCCACCGCAGATGCCCGGGTGCAGCTCGTACAGCACGGTCTCGTGCCACGGCCGCCCGCGCCAGTCCGGGTGCTTCCACTGCCAGGCGTTCGGATCGCAGACGACCGATGCGTCATGCACGTCGTCCGCCTGGCGGCGCGAGGCAGGGTCGGGCACCGCGAGATCGTCGCGCACCCGGTAGCGGTAGCGCGCACCGGCTCCGCAATCGGCTTCCAGCCCAAACCAGCCGCCCGGCAGCCGGTTCATCGGGAGCGGTTCGCGGCCTTCGATCTCGAGCGCCGCCTGTTCGATGTTCGGCGCCCAGAAGCGAAACCGGGTGCGGGGTTGTGAGCCGGTTTGGATCGGGACGGCGCCGAAGGATGGGGTGAATGTGGAGGCGTTCATGAAAACCTGACTTGTCTTTTCGATTGGAAGCATGGTCGCGGCGGCGGCGTGGCCGTGGCCGGGATGCTATTCATTCAAGCGTTTTCCCTCGCTATGTCGCTCCCGCGCAGGCGCGATCCCAGGGGATGCGCTGACGCGACTTGATGCGGCGGAACTGGGTCCCCGCCTGCGCGGGGACGACAGGGATGGGGCGATCGCGACAGCTCTTGCCCGGACCAGGCAGCGCGACAGGCAGCAGCGCCAAGCACGCAAAACATCCTCACGGCTGCCTCCCCGTATCCAGAATCACGTCATCGGCCACCAGCAGCACCGCGCTGTGCGCCGCCACCGTGATCCGGTTGTCGCGGATGCGCTGCGCGGCCGACTCCACCGTCGGCGCGCCGCTCGGTTCGGCCGCGTCGATTGCCACCCGCCATGGCATGTACGGCGGCGGCAGCACGAATTCGCGGTCCTCCGAATACGCATTGAGCAGCAGCAGCGACGCCGCAACCGCGTTCTCGTGGCTCAGGCGCTCCGAATGCGCAAGGCGGCGCAGGGCCAGCAAGCGCCCTTCGGCGAAGCTCCAGCGCTCAGGCGTCATCTCGGTTCCCGTTTCGTCGAACCAGCTGGTGTCGGGCACCCCTTCCACGGTGCGCGGCGTCGCGGTGAGGAACTCGGCGCTGCGCAGTGTCGGCCGCTGCTGGCGGATCGCGATGCAGTTGCGGGTGAACTCCATCATCGCGCGCCCGGTGTCGCTCTCGGCCAGCTCCCAGTCGAACCAGGAAATCTCGTTG